>JAISLO010000154.1 GCA_031290815.1 Synergistaceae bacterium
CCTCGCCGCAGTGATAATCAAACGCCCCTTGGGCGATTTGATAATCGGCGATTCCTCAAGGACCGGAAGCACGATCCAATACTAACACCTGCTTCGCGTAAGGGCAAATGGGTCAGATAATTTGTTTTGTGCCATTGGAGGATAAATCAGTTATTTCAATTGGCATTTTTGTATAATGTGCTTTTTATTATCTGTTGTTCTTGTCGTATAGAAATAATTTGATATTTCCCCTGAATATCTCAGTCGCCGCGTTCGCGAGCATGAAAAACTCGTTTCCATAGAGACATGTCCTGGTGCTGGCGATCCATCGGACCCTCGACTCTATTTCATCGGTGAACTCCGTGAACACCGCCCAAGGGCCAGTGAGGATTATTTCCTCCGCCATGCCTCTCAGCGCGGCCGCCCGCGCCCCGATCTCCTTCGCGACCCTGCCGGCCATCGCTCTGACCAGCAGGCGGGTCCTCTCGTCACCCTCGCGCCAGGCTTCCTGGACGGCGGAGAGCTTCCAGCTGCCCAGATGAGCGGTAAGGCCGCCCTCCGTAGTCACCTTTGCGAGCATCTCGTCCATGTCGTATTTGCCGGAGAAACACAGATCCACCAGCTCGTCCGTGGGCAGGGTCCCGGATGTGGAAGGAGAGAACGGCCCCTCTCCGTCAAGGGGGCTGTTGGAGTCTATGATCCTCCCCCTGTCATACGCGCCAACGCTTATTTCAGTCCCGAGATGGGCTATGATGAGTCTGATGTCATTTAAGCCCTTGTTGTTCTCCCACGCGAAAATAGACGCGGCGGCCCGCTGCGAAAAGAAGTGAAAGACAGGCGTCCGGGTGATGCCCTTCAGGCCGGACAGGACGGCGTCCCTCATTATTTCGTTTTCTATCGCGGGCTCGACCGCGATGGGAATGCACTCCGCGTCATAACTGTCGTTGATGAACTCGGCAAGAGTGTATGCCATGAAGATAGCGGCCCTCTGATGGTTTTCCTCGAGACTGCCGGTGCTGAAACAGTCGACCAGGTGCCTGTCGATCAGGTATATTCCGCAGGGCAGATCGCGGCATTCGACTTGCGTCGCAATCATGTCGACGAGTTTGATGTCCGTCTCCTCGTCTAGAACCTCCAGCATGGCGTTGAGGCGGAACTGCCCCTCCTCCTTCGGCTCCAGGCACGTATGCAGCGCAGGCGCTGGGTGTTCCACAGATCTGCTCAGAACCTGCACTCCATCGTCGAAGACCGCGAACTCCGTGGTTGAAATCTTTGAGATGAACGCGAGTATTTTCAAATCAAACCGCCTCTTTGCGGGACAGGACGCAGGCTCCCAGACGCCGCCGGGTTATTTTTTCTTCTGATGAGCGGCCATTGCCACGGCGGAGGCTATGGAGAGCGTCTTGGTCTCGGCCGAATCGGCACGGCTCGTCAGCACTATCGGCGACTTTGCCCCGAGCACCAGCCCGGCCGTTTTGCTGCGAGCGAAGTATATTATGGACTTCGCAAGGACATTGCCGGCCTCGATGTCAGGCACCAACAAGATGTCGGCATATCCGGCCACCTCTGATTCGACGCCCTTGTGCTTTGCGGACTCCGGGCTCACCGCGTTGTCCAGGGCCAGCGGGCCGTCTATGATGCAGCCCTTGATCTGACGGCGTCTGTTCATCTGCGTCAGTATGGCGGCATCCTGAGTCGGCGGCATATCCGGGTTGACCACCTCGACTGCGGCCAGCACCGCCACCTTGGGCGTTTCCACTCCAAAGGCCTTTGCGAGCTTGACCACGTTTCCGACTATGCTTATCTTGTCATTCAGATCGGGGTACATGTTGAAGGCTGGGTCTGAGATGAAAAATATGCGGTCATATTTCTCGATCTCGTGGATGTAGACGTGAGATATCAGCGAGCCCGAGCGCAGACCCTTTTCCTTGTTCAGGACGGCTCTCAGGAAATTGGCCGTCTGCACCATGCCCTTCATAAGGATGTCGGCGCGGCCCGAGGAGACGAGCTCGACGGCCTTGAGACTTGCTGCGGGCTCGCCGCCTTTTTCATCCAAGATCTCGAATTTGTCGGCGTCAACTGAGATGGAGTCCGTAATTCGCCTGATTTTATCGGCGTCTCCTACGAGGATTGCCTCGGCGATGCCCTCTTTTCTCGCCGCCTCGACGGCTTCCAGGACCTCGGCATCTTCGGCGCACGCGACGCTGATTGTCATCGGACCAACTTCGCGCGCGTAATCCTTCAGCTCGGAAAGCGTACGCAACTGCTTCATAAGTCATACCCCCTCAAATATTTGCAGGCGCTGTTTGCAGCCGCCTTCTATGAGAATATCACAATGCGCCCTTTTCGTGTTGGATTTCGCCGCGATTTGAGAGTTGGATTCTCCAGTCCTCCTGTTCACAATCAGGGGGATTTCACGGAGACTTCGCCGGACGACAAGGCGGCAATCGTCCCGTCCTGTCTTTTGACGATCAACCGGCAGGTTTCGTCAACGTCCAGGGCAATGGCCTCGAATGTCTCGTTCGCTCTCATGACGGTTATCGCGCGGCCCAACAATGTCAGCCTGTCCTTGTATTCCCTGTACGTTTCTCCGTCGTTCAGCCACTCGCCTGACGACAGGAACGCGTTGACTATTTCCGCGGCAAGACGATTTCGGACCGCTCCGTCGGTTTTGTCGGGAAATATCGAGGCGGCGGATTGGCTCAGATCGCCGGGGAAATCCTTTGTGTCCACGTTTATTCCCAAGCCCGCCACGATCCAATCGATGCCTCCGCTTTCAAAATCGGTGACGGCTTCCGTCAGTATGCCACATATCTTTTTATCGTTCAACAGGATATCATTCACCCATTTTATCGCGGGCTTCTTGCCGGCGGCGGTCTCGATCACCCTGCACACCGCCACCGCCGCGGCGGCGGTTATCATGGTCGGGCTTGGCAGATCGAGGAATTGCGAGCGTAGGACGAAGCTCATATAAAGGCCGCTTCCTGCGGGCGAGTAAAAGCTCCTTCCGTATCTGCCCCTGCCCGCCGTCTGTTCATCGGCGATTATCACCGTTCCGTGTTCACATCCGTTGACGGCCATTTCCTTAGCCGTTTTGTTCGTGGATTCCAGCGACTTGTAAATCCTTATTTTCTCGGCAAAATTCTCATTTGATAAATATGGGAGCAGCCCTTGTATGGATAAGACGTTGTTGCCATCGGATAGCTGGTATCCGCGGTTGGTTGCGGCGCGTATGTCGTGGCCGTCACGCTCCAGTGACTTGACGGCCTTCCAGACCGAGGTCCGCGAAATACCAAGCCGACAGGCGATATCCTCGCCGGAGAGATTTTTGCCTCTATGTTTTTCGAGCAGCCCCAGCACTTCGTCCTTGGTACCCATCCAAGCTCCTTGTCAGTGGAATAATCAGTTATTCCGCAAAATTCATCCCTTCCGGTTCGGAATCGGCCGGGATCAGTATTTCGTCCCCCAGGGGCAGGGAGAGCTCCTGGCCTATTTTGAGGCTGGCCGGGTCTTTCAGGTTGTTGTCCTCGGCGATCAACTTCCACAAGGCGCCCCGCCCGTAGACCCTCTTGGCTATGAGCCAGAGGCTGTCGCCCTCTCTCACCCGATAGCTCCGGCTGACGGTCAGTCCCCTCATGTCCGCGTCCGTCACGCCCTGAATGTCCCACAGGCGCTGTTCCACAAGATATCTCACGTAAAGGTTGGGCATCTCTCCCGACGCCTTTATTGCCGAGCCCCTCCGCTCGACCGTCACATCGACGCGCCCGACGCTCTCGCCGCCCGCAATCCTCGCCCTGGTAAAAGCCAGGCTGACGCTCTTCCAGTCCCCTTCGGGTGCTGGCGTTCGTCCGACGTCTTTGGCGGGTTTGGCGGGTTCGTATCGCATGTCATCGATTATCGCGCCGTGCTCGTAATGAAATCGTCCGGAGATCTCGCCCGCAGTGAGACTGGGCTGTTCCCCGGCTCTCCCCATCAGCGATTCCGCCTTCTGAATCCCGGCCCACGCCGCGATGCACAGCAGACAGAACAGCAGCGCGTTTCGAATCAGCATCCCGATCCTGTAGCTCAGGATTGCGGACGACGGCGACCCGGCTATGTCGTTCATGGAGAGCGCGGTCCTCCGGAGTACGGGGTTGCCCGGCTGCAGCTCGCTGGCCCTGTTCCAGAGGTCCCTCGCGTCGTCGTACCTGCCCTGCTGGAAGCGGATGCGGGCGAGGAGGTCCATCGC
>JAISLO010000155.1 GCA_031290815.1 Synergistaceae bacterium
GCTCACCTGGGAAATCAAATTGCGCCCGAACGTGAAGTTCCATGACGGCAGCGCAATGACAGCCGAAGACGTAGCTTATTCTCTCAACCGTGTTATCGCGGAGGAGGATCCCGCCTACGTCACGGCCCATTCCTATCTGCTGGCGAATTTCAGGGAGTTTGAAGTGACGGACGCGCTGACGCTGAAGGCTCATACGTTCAAAAACGAACCGTTGCTTGAACATCTGCTCTCCGACCCAAACGCCGGCGTCACATCGAAAAGCTATGTGGAAAAAGTCGGAATAGACAAAGCTGCCTTGGCGCCCATAACAACCGCTCCTTACAAAGTGACAGAGTTCGAGCCAGGACAGAAAGTGACTATGGAGCGTTTTGACGGCTACTGGGGAGACCGCGCGCCCTTTGCGAAGGTTAGCTATACGTTGATTCCGGAGATCGCCTCCCGTATCACCGCCATAATGACCGGCGAGATGGATATGATAACGAATATTCCTCCGGACCAGGACAGCGTATTCGAGGGAAATGACAAAATAAAGCTGATCGGAACCGTTTTCCCGATGTATCATATCTATTGTTTCGTCACGAGCAACCCAGTCACTGACAACGCTAAGCTCCGCAGGGCGCTCGATCTCGCGATAGACCGGCAGGCCATTACCGCTTCCCTTTGGGAGGGCAAGGCGTAGCCGGCGATCGCGTACCAGTTTAAAAATTATGGCGAGACGCTCTACTTCCCGGACAAAGAGGATATTAAATACGACCCCGAAGAGGCCAGGAAACTGTTGGCCGAGTCGGATTACAAAGGAGAATCCGTCCAAATTTACAACGTGTCCAACTATTACACGTATGCCGACTTAGCGGCTCAGGCCGTCATAGACATGTGGAAAAAAATAGGTGTAAAGGGCGAACTGATCGAAGTTGACAGCTATGCTGCGATCGACAGGAAAAAGGCCGGAATACGCACATGGTCCAACCCGCTTTACTACAACGATCCGATGGGGGTCATCGAACGCCACTGGTCACCTAAGGGAGAGGTGGCGAATCAAAAAGAGTTCCTGCCGACAGAGGAATACATCGCTCAGTTCGAGACGGCCCGCTACAGCGCAAACACCGGCGAACGGGTGAAGGCCCTTAGGTGGATGCTGGACTATTTCCGTTCCGAGACTCCGTTCATCTATCTGTATAAGCCATACGAGTCGATTGCGGTAAGGCAGGGGATCAATTACCAGATACCATTCAACCTGAGGGCGCATACGCTTGGACTCCGCGGCGGCGAGATAAGTGCGAGCGCTCGATAGAGGCGCGCCGCCGAATAACCGATGATTCGATATTTGCTCAGGCGTCTTGCAATCGGTTTTTTTACGCTCTCGGGGATCGTGGTGCTGGTTTTCTTCTCGTCGAGACTGACCGGCAGTCCCATCGAGGCCATGTATCCGGATGGGCTGGAACCAGGACAACTGGAGCTGTTCAACGCAAAATACGGCTTTGATAAAAGTTACGCGGAGCAGTTTGTCATTTATCTGAAGAATCTGTTCCGCGCGGATTTTGGCGAAAGCATCCGCGAGCGCAGAGACGTAAGGACAATACTGACCACGCGCTCCGTTGAGACGTTGAAACTTGGCGTCTGGGCATTCGTGATAAGCGTGACCTGCGGGATTTCCCTCGGTGTATGCATCGCCCTGAACAGAGGAAGCTTCGCCGTTTCGGTCGTGAATAACGTGATGGCGCTGCTGTTTTCCATACCCAATTTCATCATAGCGATTTTTCTGATGCTGCTGTTCAGTTTCAAGCTGAAGATTCTGCCGAGTCAAGGCGGGGGGGCGCGCTGCACTACATCATGCCCGTCGCCTGCTTTTCCCTGGGACCGACGATCAGCATCGCGTGGTATGTGAAAAGCGGCATTCTCGAAACCATTTCACAGAGCTACATCCGAACGGCCGTGGCAAAGGGCCTCGGCAGGATGCGGACCATAACGGGGTATGCGTTCAGAAACGCGCTTATCCCTATCATCACTCAGGTCGGCATGGTGATCGTGGATATCATCACGGGCTCCCTGGTAATTGAGACGGTTTTTTCCTGGCCCGGAATAGGCTACACGCTTGTCAACGCCGTGCTCGACAGGGATTTTCCGGTAGTACAGGGTATCGTTTTGTTCCTCGCGGCTGTCGTCATCGCTCTCAACTTCGTCCTGGAGATACTATGCATGATTGCAGACCCGAGGATCAACAGGGAGGCGGCGGCGTAGCATGAGGCTGACAGCGAGAATGCCGGCGGCTATAAAAATTTGCTTCGTCATTCTCGCGGTCATTATGTTCTGCGCCGTATTCGCCGCTCAGCTTGCCCCCTACGGACCCGATGACACTCGGCTTTTGGAACGAAACACGCCGCCGACGATATTCAGTGGCGGAGCGGCGCATATCTTTGGAACTGACGCGCTCGGCCGCGATATCCTCAGCCGGCTGCTGTACGGGACTAGAATCAGCCTGTCAATGGCCGCGGCGGGCCTTATCGCGGGCGGGACATGCGGCGTGCTGCTTGGACTGACATCGGGCTATTTCGGAGGGATATGGGACAAAACGGTGCTTGCGCTGGTGAATTTCCAGCAGTCCATACCCTACATCCTGATCGTGCTGCTGTTGGTGATCGTATTCGGGCGAAGCATACCCGTGCTGATGGTGCTGGTTGGAATGGCGCGCTGGGAGACATACGCAAGGCTTTTGAGGAACGTATCGCTGAGCGTTCGGGAGAAGCAGCACGTAGCGGCTGCCGTCACCTACAACGCGTCGTCCTTCCGCATCATTCTCCGTCACATTCTGCCGGAAGTGAGGTCTCAACTCGTGGTACTTCTCATGCTGAATTTTCCGGCCGTACTATTGCTGGAATCGTCGCTCTCCTTCGTCGGAATCGGAGTTCAGCCACCCACCGCAACGCTCGGGCGAATGGTGGGAGAGGGACGTATCGCCCTGATGACCTGTCCCTGGGTCGCGGCGGTTCCGACCGTCGCAATCGTGGCGCTCTCTTACTGCGTTCAACGCATCGGAGAATGGGCGCGCGACGAGCTGGATGTCCGCATGAATATGGACGGCGCGAGATGACGAGTGTTTTGCGCGTCAGGGATTTGCAGGTGCGTTTCGAGAACAAAGGATACGTGACATGTCCGGTGAAGGGCGTTGACTTGGACTTGTTTTCCGGGGAAACGCTCGCCTTGGTTGGCGAATCGGGCAGCGGCAAGACAATGACCGCGTACTCGATTATGGGGCTGCTCCGCTCGTGGAACAACCTGGTCAAGCCATGTGTGGACGGGACCATCGCCTTTACCGCGAAGGACGGACGGAGCTATGTCCTGAGCGACCTCGACGACGAGCGATATGACGAGGTTCGGGGCAGAGATCTGTCCATCATTTTTCAGGAGCCGATGACGGCGATGAACCCGGTGACGACGATCGGCCGGCAGCTTGCGGAAACGATAATGGCGCACGAGCCAGTAACGAAGCGTGAGGCGCTCGAACGCGCGTTGAAATTGCTTGGCGATGTCGGAATTCCGAATCCGGAGGAGCGGTTGAACGCTTATCCGCATCAATTCTCGGGGGGACAGTTGCAGCGAATAATGATAGCGATGGCCATTTCGTGCGATCCAACGTGCCTGATCGCGGACGAACCGACTACGGCCCTTGATGTGGCGGTTCAGGAACAAATTATGAGCCTCATAAGCGGCCTGAAGGGAAAAAACAATATGTCCGTGCTTCTCATCACCCACGATCTGGGACTCGTTTCGCAGTACGCGGACAGGGTGTCCGTGATTTATTCCGGGGTGATTGTGGAGAGCGGTCCAGTCGGCGAAATTTTCGGGCATCCCCTCCATCCCTATACCAGGCTGCTGCTGGAATCCGTACTAACTGACGCGACAAGGTCAGGAATAAGGCTCAGGACTAAGAAGGATTTCATGTCGGGCGACGGTGCCGAAGGTTTGCTGTTCGACCCGGAGGACAGTCGCCCGGCCAAATTGGAGAAGATGGGGCACGAGCATTACATGTCGTTAAAATTTACCAGGGAGGCGCGCGCATGAGCGGCAAAGAAATACTACGCATCGAGGACGTGAAAGTGAGTTTCAGCAAAAGATCAAACCTCTTCAGCCGAGGAGGAAAGGGCGTTGTAAAAGCCGTGGACGGTATAAGCCTTAGCATGGACAGCAGGGAGATATACGGAATCGTCGGGGAGTCGGGTTCCGGAAAAACGACGCTTGGGCGCGCCGTGATCGGGCTCATACCGATATGCTCGGGCGAGATAACGGTCTTTGACACAAAAATCTCGGCAGGCTCGCGTCGCAGGGACCGCCTGTACAGAACCAAGGTGCAGATGATTTTCCAGGATCCGGACAGCTCGCTGAATCCGAACATGAACGTCGGCAGACTGCTCGCGGAGCCGATTCTCATAAACCGGCTGAGGCCGAAGAAACTTCTGCAAGAACGCCTCGAAGAGCTGCTCGACATGGATGGATGTGTGTGAAAATCGAGGCCGTTATTTTTGACTGGGCCGGCACTACTGTGGACTATGGCTGTTTTGCCCCTCTCAACGCCTTTATCGAAGCTTTCAGCGGGGTGGGCGTCGTTCCGACGCTGGAGGAAACGAGGGCCCCGATGGGCGTTCCGAAAAGAGATCACATCGTAGAGATGCTAAGGGGCGAACGCCTGCGGGGAGAATTCGTAAAAAGAAACGGACGAGAACCCGGCCAGAGCGACATCGACGAGATTTACGATAAATTTGAGCCTGTCCTGTTCGATCTTCTTACCAGTCACGCCGGACTCCTGCCTGGCGTAACGGACTGCGCGGAGTTTCTCCGAAGGATTGGTATAGCCATAGGCAGCACGACCGGCTACACCACCGAAATGATGGAAGTCCTCATGCCAATAGCCAGTAAGTCGGGCTATTCTCCGGATTCCATGGTCTGTCCCGACGACGTCGAGAAAATGGGAAGACCTTACCCATACATGCTCTGGAAAAATCTGCAGATTCTCAAAATCAGTGACATCCGCAGGGTCATAAAAGTTGGCGACACCGCTTCGGACATCGCCGAGGGCAAAAACGCCGGCTGTTTCACCGTTGGTGTTTTGGAAGGTTCCAGCATGCTGGGCCTGTCGCTGGAGGAAGTAAAAGAGATTTCGGAAGAGGAACTGAATTCAAAAAAAGAAATCGCCGCAGGCAAATACCGCAACGCCGGAGCGGACGCCATACTGAACGACATCTCCAGACTTCCCGATCTGATCAAATAAAGCCCGTTGATACGGGCAATGCAGAATCTAAGTATCAGGCTGTCTCAGGCAAAGAGATGGTGAGCCGGCGAACGAACGCAACGAATCGGCGACCGACATGGATGTCGGCCCGAGCGAATCAGCTCAGGATAGCGCTGTATGAGCGATCCGATTCGTGGAGTGAGTCGCCGGCTCGCTATCTCGGATTTGTTATCTGAGACAACCCGATGCTCATAAAAATTTTTTGCTTTATTCTTTGCCTGATGATATATTCGTTGTTGGAATACAAGATGCGTGGAGGTCTGAAAGAACATGAAAAGA
>JAISLO010000156.1 GCA_031290815.1 Synergistaceae bacterium
CGTGCAGGCGTACAGGAGCGGCAGTACCCGGGAGAGTGACGGACACGACGAACCAGGCCCGAGAATAAACGTCGGAAGGGCCGTGTGTTTTACGGTGATGATCGCCGTTTACATATATCTCATACCAATAGTGGGTTTCTTCGTGATGACGCCGGTCTACATCACACTGTCGTACATGTATCTGAAGGCCGCGAAATTCACCGCGTCGCTCGTCATAAGCGTTGCGTTCTCGGCGTTCGTTTACGCGCTCTTCGTATGGTTCCTCAAACTGCCAGTGCCGTTGGGGATCATGGAACACTTCATGCAGATCTGAGGAGGAGGCCGCCATGTTTAGTAATTTGATTCTGGGTCTTTCCAACGCGTTGATGCCGATGAACCTGATCTTCATCATAATGGGGACGGCTCTCGGGCTCTTCGTGGGGGCCATGCCCGGATTGTCCGCCACGATGGCGATAGCCCTGCTCGTGCCAATTACGTTTTCAATGCGTCCTGAGGCCGGCATCAGCATGTTAGCCAGCATTTATATGGGCGCGATGTACGGCGGCTCCATAGCGGCGGTGCTGATAAAGACTCCCGGCACGCCGGCCGCCGCCGCGACTGTAATGGACGGTTTCCCTATGGCCCAGAGGGGCGAGGCCGGACGCGCGCTTGGCATCTCGCTCACGGCGTCGCTGGTCGGAGGGATCATAAGTTCCATAGTGCTCTTGACTGTCGCCCCGATACTGGGGTGGATCGCGGTGATGTTCGGCCCCATAGAGTTGTTCGGCATAGCTGTTCTCGGCATGACGATAATAGGCTCGCTGTCGCAGGGGTCAGTTATAAAGGGGCTCCTCTCTGGCTCGCTGGGCCTGATATTTTCGACGGTGGGAATGGACTCCATCACGGGTATGCCGCGCTTCACCCTCGGCAATATAAACCTGTACTCCGGCATTCAATACACGGTGGCGCTCATAGGCTTGTTCTCGATACCGCAGGCCATAAAGCTCGTTGAGGTAGATGCGGTAAGAACCAGCCGCTCGGCGAACAAGATAACGGACAGTATATTGAGGTCGTGGAAGGAGATAAAGGAACTGTTCCCAACTTTCGTGAAATCCGCGCTGATCGGGGTGTTCACCGGAATAATACCTGGAACCGGCGGTGACACAGCGTGTTGGTTTGCGTACAACGAGGCGAAGAGGCTCCACAACGACGACGGTTCCTTCGGAAAGGGTTCGCCGTATGGAGTGGCGGCGCCTGAGTCGGCCAACAACGCGGTTGTGGGCGGCGCTCTTATTCCCACCATAACGCTCGGCATTCCAGGCAGCTCGTCGACGGCTGTTCTGCTGGGCGGCCTGATGATACACGGCATAATGCCGGGGCCATCCCTCATGACGGAGTACGCGGGAGTCACTTACACGTTGCTGTGGGCCGTCCTGCTGAGCACTATCATAATGTTCTTCGAGGGCTTGGCGTTCACAAAGGCGTGCATCATAGTGACTCGCATAGATAACAGGCTCATGGCCGTCGCCATCGTCGTCCTCTGTGTGATCGGTTCGTTCGCCATCAACAACAGCATGTTCGACGTCGGCATGATGTTCGCGTTCGGAATCCTCGGCTATTTCATGGATAAACTGTCGATTCCGGTGGCGCCCCTCGTTGTGGGGCTGATACTCGGAAGCATGCTGGACGTGACGCTGCATCAATCGCTGCTGATGAGCCAGGGCTCATGGCTGATATTCGTTAAAAACCCGATATGCGCGGTGCTTCTATTGCTTGCACTGATATCGCTGATACAGGCCACGCCCTTCTACGGCAAGTGGCGCGCGGCGAGAAGAGCGCGGAAAACGGGTTGATGAGTTCTCATGCCGATTTGATTTCAATTGGGCGTTAGCGGCGGGCTTATGCCGCATACATCAGGCCCTGGATTTCAAATCGGTATTGATTTAGAGGGAGGTTTGTCACGGATGTCCGCAATAGACAATCTTTTAGCGCCAATACCGCTCCCAAGCGTCATGCGCGTGCGCCAGTCATTCGAGCGCCCAGTGGTGAAGGACATAGCCGCCGAGATCTCGCGTTCTGTAGATTTGTGCGGCGCGTTGGACGGTGTGCCTGGGGGGATGAGAGTTGCCGTGACCGCCGGCAGCAGGGGGATATCGAACATTCCGCTCATTCTGAAAACGGTCGTGCGAAAGCTGAAGGATGCAGGGTGTGAGCCTTTTCTCTTCCCGGCGATGGGCAGTCACGGAGGCGCTACGGCGGAAGGCCAGCGCCGGATGCTCGAAGACATGGGCATAACGGAGGATTCCGTCGGCGCTCCGATTATGTCGAGCATGGATACGGTTGTGGTTGGGACGGCTCCAAACGGGCGCGACGTCTACATGGACAAGTTCGCGAGCGAGGCCGACGCGGTAGTGGTCGTAAACCGAGTGAAGCCGCACGTTGCCTACAGGGGCGCTTACGAGAGCGGTCTTATGAAGATGATCACGATAGGCATGGGCAAGCAGAAGGGAGCGGACTCGGCGCACCGTCTGGGCTTCGGGCAGATGGCCGAGAACGTTCCGGCCTACGCGAAGGTCGTGATGGCGAAAAAAAATATTTTATTTGCCGTCGGAATTTTGGAGAACGCTTACCACGAGACAGCGGAAATCCGCGTGCTCAAAGCGCCGGAGATCGAACCGGTCGAGCCGGGAATGCTCGAACGGGCTTGGCAGCTGTACCCTAAACTGTTCTTTGCCGAATTGGATGTGCTGATACTGGACGAGATCGGCAAGGACATAAGCGGCACGGGTTTTGACACGAACATCCTCGGGCGGTATCATACGCCCTATGCCTCCGGCGGCCCCTCGATAAAGAGGATAGGGGTGCTCGACATCACAGACAAATCCCACGGCAACGGCAACGGGCTCGGAATACTGGACTTCACGACGCGGCGAGCGTTCGACAAGTTCGATTTCGAGCAATCCTACCCAAACTCTCTTACGTCCACCGTGCCCGCCAGCGTAAAGGTGCCCATGGTGCTCAAAAACGACCTCCAGTGCGTGCAGGCGGCAATAAAGACGTGCAACGCTGACGATCAGTCGGAGATCAAGCTGGTCCGGATAAAAAACACCGTCTCACTCGATGTGATAGAGGTGTCCGGCAACCTGTCGCAATACGTGAATGAGCACCCCAACCTCGAACCGCTGTGCGAGCCGTATGAATTTTCATTTGACGCGCACGGAAATTTGTTCTGATATGGGAGGAGGAAGTTTGAAACTATCCGCATGTTTCATGATGCTTCGTGCCTTACACAGAGAGGAAGGTCATTAAGTATGGTCAGCGAACGCTCGCGCAGGAATCCTGACGACGTGACCGAGGCTTACTTCTGCGGTCTCATGAATTCGGTAGGCTACAGGAACGTCGATCTTGCCAAGCCTCAGATAGCGATAGTGAACTCGTGGACTGACGTCAACCCTGGGCACAAACCGCTGCTTGCCCTTGCGCAGAGCGTGCGCGAGGGCATATGGGCCGCCGGCGGCTGCCCGGCTGAGTTTTCCGTCCCCGCGCCGTGCGATGGCATGGCTCAGGGCGCGGGAATGCACAGCATCCTTCCGCAAAGGGATCTGATAGCCGGTTCCGTCGAGTGCATGGTGAACGCGCACAGCTTCGACGGGCTGGTAATGTTGGCGTCCTGCGACAAGATAGTGCCGGGCATGCTGATGGCGGCGGTTCGCCTGGACCTGCCGGCGATTTTCCTGTCCGCCGGGAGCATGTCGCCATATGCCGACGGCAGAAGCATATACGTAACGCCCGATTTGAAGGAAGCGATAGGCAAGTACAACGGCGGACATATAACGAAGGACGTTTTCGACGTATGGAAGAAGAACATCTGTTTCTCGCAGGGAACCTGCTCCATGATGGGCACAGCCAACACTATGGGAACGATGCTGGAGGCGGCCGGTGTTGCGCCGTTCGGCTCGGCCACTATGCTCTGTCACGATGCCGGAAAGTTTCGCCAGGCGCGTGAGATAGGCGAGCGCATAGTCGGCATCGTAAGGGAGGGCAGGAGGTTTAGCGACTTCTTCGACGCGCGCGCCGTCGAGAACGCGATAAAGTATGTTTCGGCAATCGGCGGCTCCACGAACGCCGTGCTCCATATAATCGCCGTATGCCGCGCGATGGGCGTGAAGATGACGCTCGGCGATTTCGACGCCATCCAGTCCTCCGTGCCGGTGATAGCCAAGTTCAAGCCAGCCTCGGAATACAATATGTCAGATTATCACATGGCTGGCGGCGTACCGGCCGTGCTCCTCACCATAAGGGATTTCCTCCGCCAGGACGTCATGACGATAGAGGGCCGTCCGCTGCGCGAAATTCTGGACTCGGTTGACGTTAAGGTAAACAGGGATGTAATACATGATCTGAGCGATCCTCTCTGCGAGGGGGGCTGTTTCTCCATATTGAGCGGCAACCTCGCGCCAGGCGGGGCTTTGGTCAAGAGGAGCGCTGTCGAGCCGTCGATGATGTACCACAAGGGTCCGGCCGTGACGTTCAACTCCGAGGATGAGGTCCGTGAACACTTGCTGAACAAGCGTGTGGAACCGGGTTCGGTGCTGGTAGTCAGATATGAGGGGCCCAAGGGCGGTCCGGGAATGCGCGAACTCTCGATTCCTGCCGCAATGCTTGTGGGGATGGGTCTTCACACCTCGGTGGCGATGATAACCGACGGACGTTTTTCAGGGGCTACGAGAGGTCCATGCGTGGGGCATATCGTCCCCGAGGCTTATGACGGCGGACCGCTTGCCTTTGTAGAGGACGGGGACATCATCGAGATAGATCTCTCGCGCAGCACGATCTCCCTACTAATATCGGACGCCGAGATGGACGCGCGCGTGAAGCGCGGACACAAGCCGCCGGAACGTCACCTGCGCGGCATCCTCAGATCATATAGGGACGGAGTGCGCGGGGCGGAGGAAGGCGCTCTCTGGCTGTGAGTCGAATACTGGCAGTCCGCGCTATAGCGGCGTATAGCGGCAGGCCGGCGCGGGTCTTGTGTTTTGCGGCTGAGGCTTGGGGATCTTGGGATCTGGGTGAAAATAGTTCATTTGAAATATGTGCATACAGTGGTTACAATTACGAACGTAGTGCGTTCGTAATTAGCGGCGCTTGGTTGCCTGCTGGGATAATGAAAACAGGGAGATGTGTGAATGACGCCGGAACAGTTGAAGAAACTGTTGTCGCAAGGAGAGGGATGGGACATTGAGTTCAAAGAATGCGCTGATGCTTTGAGCAATAGCGTCTTTGAGACAGTATGCTCTTTCTCCAACCGCTATGGAGGGCATTTATTGTTGGGTGTCAGCGACGATGGCAAGGTGTTGGGGGTAAACCGTAACGCGGCGAAAGGAATTTGCAATAATTTCATCAACCTCATGAACAACCCTCAAAAAATCTCTCCGTCACTTTACCTGAGACTGGAAGAAGTCGAGATTGACGGCAGACTCGTCCTTTATGTTTACGTGCCTGTCAGCTCGCAAGTGGAGCTTTGCAGCGGCAAAATATATGACCGATCCGGGGACGCGGACATTGATGTCACGAAATCCACCGATTTGGCGGCTAACCTGTACGCAAGAAAATCCTCGATTTTTTCGGAACGGGAGGTGTTCCCCTACGCAACCTTGGATGACCTGCGGCTGGAATTAGTCCCCCGCGTAAAGCAGATGGCCGCAAACCGATTGCAGCACCATCCCTGGGAAGAGATGGGAGATATGGAACTTTTCAAAAGCGCCGGCCTGTATGAAGACGATAAACGGACAGGCAAGTGGGGCTTCAATCTTGCCGGGATATTGCTGTTTGGCCGGGATGAGGTCATTCGTTCATGCGCGCCCGGATACATGACGGATTGCCCTGCTGCGGCGGAAAAATATCGACCGCTAT
>JAISLO010000157.1 GCA_031290815.1 Synergistaceae bacterium
ATCGTCAAGGTCAACCTGTACGTGGACGAAATCCCAGTAGGATCGAAGCATATCCCGTACTTGCCGAGCGGTCACAGCCGTACGATCACGATGTATTACAACCCGCTCGACCACGCCGATGTGAAGCCCACGCTCAAGAACCTGAGCGTGCGCGCCTTTTCCGAGCTGGCTGGCTTCAGCCGGGACGAAGATGACCCGCTGAGTCACTCCATCGGAAAGGAGTTCGTAGATGAAGGCGCATACGGAAGCGGCGATGGCGTCGGGTGCGACGCCGGCACGGGCGGCCTGCTGATTTTTGGCGCGTTCGGCGCTCTCGGCACGGCCCTGCTGACACTGAAGAAACGCGGATAGATAAAGCGAGAATAAAAACCATAGAGTTCAAAGTTCTCGTTTCTTCCGGCTCGGAGCGGAATGTCAACTGCGGTTGACGTTCCGCTCCCCGATCGAACGGGGGGGAGATGTACTGATGGTAAACCTGGCTAAGATGGACAAGCGGGCGCTGGGCAGGGGTTTCGATCACAGCGTCCGTCCCAAGAACACGACGGAGTCCGACATCCGCAAGGGATGCAGGGAAGCGGTAAAGTACAACTGCGCCGCGTTCTATTCGGCCACTCCGTTCTGGACTCCGGCAGTGCTGGAGGAACTGGCCGGCAGCGACGTGCTGCCGGCCACCGGCATCGACTTTCCCTTTGGCGCTTCGCCGTCCAAGTTGAAGGCGATCGAGACCGAATACGCGGTCGCGGCAGGCTGCAGGGCTGTCGACATGGTGCTGAACGTCGGGGCGCTGAAGGACGGGAGGCACGATCTGATCAGGCAGGAGCTGAGGGATTTCAAATCCGCGGCAGGGAGCGCGGTCACCAAGGTCATCCTGGAGGTGGCATTTCTGACCGATGATGAGATAACGGCGGCGTGTCACATGATCGCGGAGGTCGGATGCGACTACGCGAAGACATCCACTGGTCAGTTCGAAGGGCCGGACATGGATCAGTTTCTCGTCATGAAGCGCGCGCTCGTCGGGTCCGGCGTCAGGCTGAAAGTCGCGGGAGTCAAATTTCCAAGGCCGCAGAACGCATACGCGTTCCTGCTTGCCGGCGCCGAACTGATCGGCACCAGGGCCGCCGCTGCGATCATCGAAGCGCTGGACACCATGAGGGAGATCGGACTCGTGCCGCCCTACGAGGGATAGACGCCGGACAAGGCCGGCCGCGTCCCGAACAGCCGCCATTCATCAGAAGGAGGAAGACCGATGGGCAGTTATGTTATGGGTATCGATGTTGGAACGACCGGCTCCAAAGCGATGGTAACGGACCTGCGCGGAAGGATTTTGGGCAAGGGATACCGGGAATATACGCTGAACTATCCCAAGCCCAACTGGGTCGAGGTCGGCGCTGAATTTCTGATCGGCATCACATTCGAGGCCGTGCGCGAGGCCATAGCGGATTCGAAGGTCGAGAGCTCCGAGATCGAGGCCGTCAGTTTTTCCGTCAACAGGTCCAGCTTCTGCCTCGTCGACGACGGGCTCAACGTGATAGACGACAAAATTTACGTATGGCTCGACTCGCGCTCGGAATCCGTGATGGACGACATAAACGGCAGGATCTCCCCCGAGCGCAGAAACGAGATCACCGGTATGCCCGGCGGCAACATCTTCGCGATCGCGAAATATTACTGGGTCAAGGAGAACGACCCGGAGACATATTCGAGGACTCGTTATTTCTCAACGATAGGCAGTCTCGTCATGCACGCGTTCGGTTCCGACGATTTCGCCGTCGAGATATCCGACGGAACGGTGAGCGGTTTGATGGACGTTCGCACGCTGGGATGGTCGAGGGAGGTCGCCGAAGCGCTCGGATTCGACATGGCGAAGTTTCCCCCGCTCTGCAAACCCGCGGAGGTCGTTGGCAGGATCGGCCCGGACGTGTCGGCAAAGACCGGGCTTGCGGTCGGAACCAAGATCGTGGCCGGTTCCGGCGACCAGCAGCTGGCGGCGATGGGGGCAGGCGTCATAAGGGACGGCGCGGTGTCCCTGACCATAGGGACGTTCGGCCTGCTGGCGATAGGCCTTGCCAAGCCGAACTTCGCCGGGCTGACCGGAATGATGATCCCATCCACCCCGAGGCTGGGGGTTTTCGAGGTCGAAGGCCCGCAGGTCTCGGGGGCTACGTGTTACAGGTGGTGCCGGGACGTTCTCTGCGCGGAGGATGCGGCCGCGGCCGCGGATAAGGGCATGGACCCCTACGAGCTGATGGGGGAGAAATATATCGGGAACTCTCCGCCCGGAGCCGGAGGAGTGCTGTTCTATTCTGCGCTCTTCGGCTCGGGTTATCCGACGTGGGACACCAACGCGACCGGCGCCTTCATAGGACTGCGCTCGACCAGCACGAAAGCCGACATGGTGCGAGCGGTCATGGAGGGCATAACCCTGGAATCGCGCCATATACTCGAATCCATCGTCGCGGCCGGCGTGGAGATGGAGGACGTGATATCCATCAGCGGAGGAGCGTCCAAGTCGCCCTACTGGCGTCAGATGATCGCGGATATCATGGGCCGCAAGGTTCGCTCGCTGGACGTGCCCGACGCGGCCGTGCTCGGCGCGGCGGGGCTGGCCGCGATAGGCGCGGGGTTTTATAAAAACCTCGACGAGGCAGTGGAGGGCATGGTGCGCTTCGGTCAGGTCTACGAACCGATCCGGCCGAATACGGATCTGTACGACACGATGTTCGGCATATACAAGGACAGTTACTACGCGTTGAAGGACCGGAACGTTTTCGACAGGCTGGCCGATGTGCGCCCGAGGGACAAAGGAGACAAGGGCTGAAGCGTCAGCCGATCATCTCCGCGTCCCGGAGACGAGGGACGCGAGGACGTTGTTGCGGACCGCCATAGCGCCCGTCGGGCACATTTCGTGACAACAGAGGCACCTGACGCACTTCTTTCTGTCGATGAGCGGATACCGGCCGGCGTCGCTTATGGCGTCGACCGGACAGACCTCCTTACAGACCCAGCAGCTCACGCACAAGGCTTCGTCGAGCCCTGGCGTGATTTTGACCAGTCCGTGGGCGAGCCCCCTTATAAACGTAGGCAGCGCGCGGAGCGCGCCCGTGGACTTTCTGAATCCGGCTGCCGGAAGCTCGTCCCAGTCCGCGCCGTTCAGCGCGATCTCGGATTCCGACGCCGGACCGACGCCGCGGTCTATGGCGGCCCTCATGAGGGGAATCGACGCCGGATCGCTGTAACACATCACGCGGCACAACACC
The DNA here is from genome assembly GCA_031290815.1 of Synergistaceae bacterium. Taxonomy (GTDB): domain Bacteria; phylum Synergistota; class Synergistia; order Synergistales; family Synergistaceae; genus JAIRWR01. Next base: position 3,258 of record JAISLO010000157.1, read on the forward strand.
CAATCAACGGCGAGCGCGTTCTGTCCCGCTATGATCAGGCCGATCTGACGGGGAGTCCCGTGGGACGGTCCGTCCCCCTCCATGCCGACCACCGCGTCGACGATGTTGAACTCCGGCGGCCTTACGGAGAAGATATCGACTATCGCATCCGCCAATCGCGCCTGCGACGACGAGCGGTGAGCCTTTTTCCTGGTCTCCGTGTCCGCGGACCCGAATATGTTCTTTATGCAGCCCGACATCTCGGTCTCGACGTGAGTCTTGAGCTTGGGCGCGTTTATGCAGTACGCAGCGTCCAGATATCTCGCCGAGATTCGCGCGTCACGCAGGACGCGAAACCCGTCATTCGAGATCAGCCTCGTGCCGAGGTCGGAGAGAGGGCCGACGCACACGCCCGGCAAGGCCGCGAGACCGGCCAGTCCGGTCTCCCTGAACAACTGGTCCGAATCCGTGAAGACATATCCCGGGTTGTCGGCGACGCGAACGGAGACGTTTCCGCCGGATGCCCTTGCCATAACCTCCCGGGCGATCCCCTCTATAATTTTAGGATGCGTCGTGACGGCCGTCTCTGGCGGCGACGGGGAGAGGGCGTTCGTCTTTATCAGCACCGATCCGGCGATTTCACCGGGAAATCCTCCGGCCCTCCCGACCGCGGAGCGGATGGCCTGGCCTATCTCCTCGCCGTCGTAGCTTCCGCACCTCGCTAGGCCAACGGTAAATTTTTTAATCTCCGCTCACCCCGACTCTCTCGCACATGCCCTCTACGACGCAGGACCCGCACTTGGGACGCCTGGCCCCGCATACGGACCTGCCGTGCTCGATCATGTTCAGATGCCCTCCGGCGCATCTCTCGGGAGGGACGGACGACTCCAGAAACTCCTGTATCCTCTCCGGCGAGGTCCTCTCAGCGACCCAGCCCAGTCTGCGCGATACCCGCGCTACATGAGTGTCGACGGGAAACGCCGGCATATCGAGGTCGAACACCATGACGCACGCGACGGTCTTTGGCCCTATGCCGGGAAGGTTCGAGAGGTAGCGCCTCACGTCGTCCGGCGCAAGATCCTTCAACGGCGAGAGGCTGTAACCGCCGAAGTCCGAACGGATCTGTTCCAGTATCGCCTTCATCCTGACCGATTTCGTGTCGCCCAGGCCGGCGGGGCGGATCAACGCCGCGATTTCCGCCGGCGTCAGGGCGGCGACATCCTCCCAAGCCGGATACCTGCCCCTGAGCGCGTCATAAGCCATATCTCTGTTTCTGTCGTTTGTGTTTTGCGAAAGAAGGGTAAGTATTAAGCCGTCCAGTGGCTCGCCCGTAGACAAGGCCCCAGGCGGCATACCATCGTTGCCGTATGCGGTGTCGAGCTCGTCCAGAACGGCCAATATCCGCTTTGCCTCGTCCGTCGAGCCGGTATTGGTCTGGAGAGGGCGCGGGGCGGGCTCTCTAGTTGTTCCCGCCGGTTGACTCTTCGTCTTCCCCTTTGCTCTGCTCACCTTCGTCGTCCTCCTCAGGCTTTGAACCGGAGCCCGAGAGTTTGCGCTTGAACTTGGCGGATCGCTCGATCCATCCTCTCAGGCTCGCCTTGGTCCTGCCGTGGACGCTGTCCTCGGGGTATGCCCCTGATTCGTCGGGAATGCCGGCCTGTACCCCGGTGAGGATCTCCAGCCCCTCGTCGACCGTCGAGATTGCCCATATCCTGAAATCGCCCCTTTGAACCGCGTCAAGCACGTCATCGTTGAGCATGAGATGTTTGACGTTGGTGTCCGGAATGATGACTCCCTGAGTGCCGGTCAGCCCGCGGATCTTGCAGTAACTGAAAAAACCCTCGATCTTCTCGTTGACGCCGCCGACCGGCTGGATTCCTCCGAATTGATCGATCGAGCCCGTCACGGCTATATCCTGCCTGAGTGGAATCCCGGAGAGCACGGACAGAAGGCAGAACAACTCCGTCGAGGACGCGCTGTCACCCTCGATGCCGCCGTATGTCTGCTCGAAGGCCAGCCTGGCGGATATCGATATGGGCATGTCCTGGGCGTACATCCTCCCAAGATAGCTCGACAGGGTGAGGACTCCCTTGTTGTGGATCGGGCCGGCCATCTTCACCTCGCGCTCTATGTTGACGACCCCTTCCGCGCCCATGAAGACATTGGCGCTGATCCTGACCGGATGTCCGAACGTATGATCGACCAGCGATATCACGGTGAGCCCGTTGATCTGGCCAATGGCGCGGCCCTCGGTGTCGAGCCGGACCAGACCGGTCTCGAACGCCCTGCGGTAACGCTCCTCCACGAGGTTTGCCCTATGGGTCTTCTCGTTCACGGCCTTCTTCACATGACGGAGGTCCACACAGCCGGCCTTGTCCATTCGGGCCCAGACCGTCGCCTCGGTCAGCACCTCGGCTATCTTGTTGAACTGCGTCGACATGCGGTCCTGGTCGTCCACAAGCCTGGACGCGTATGCTATGACCTCCGTGACCGCCTCCGCGTTGAACGGTATTTTGCCGTCGTTGCTGACAAAGTGCGCTATCACGCACGCGAGCTTGTACTCCATCTCGGCGTTTCTAGGCATGTCGGACTCGAAGTCGGCCTTTATCTTGAATATCTTAGGAAACTCCGGGTCGTATATGTTGAGAAGATAATACAGGTAATACGTGCCGACAATGACGACCTTCACGTTGATCGGAACGGCCTCCGGCCTGAGGGACGACACGGGGATATAGCCCAGATGCTCGCCGAGGTTTTCTATCGACAGATCCCCGGACGAGAGAACCCGCTTCAGCGCGTCCCACGCCATGAACTGCCTGAGCACGTTGTCGGCCTCCAGCAGCAGGTACCCGCCGTTCGCCCGGTGGAGCGCGCCGGATTTTATGCGGTGGAAGTCCGTGTACAAATATCCCTGCCTGCTCTCATACTCTATCTTTCCCATGAGGTTGTAATAGGTTGGGTTGGTCTCGCGTATAACCGGCGCTCCGCCCTCTGGATCGTTGGAGACGAAGACGTTTACGGTAAACCTGCTGAAGTCCACCTCGACGCTCTCTTCCCTGGTCGCGGCCACGAACATGCCGAAGTTCTCGATTATATCCTCCGTGAGCTCGTCCATCCACTTCGAGAGCTTGGCGTTGTTGGGAAACTTCTCGCGCAGATCCGAGAGGATCGGCTGGATCGAGTTCCTGCAGATCTCGCCTTCGAGGTTCTTTATCTTCTCCTTCAGCTCTTTTTCTCGTTCCCTCATCATGCGAAGGGTCTCCAGCGTCTTCTGGGCTATCTCCTCGGATTTGCGCTGGATCTCGCTCTGCTCCTCCTCGGACAGCCGCTCGAACTCGTCCGGCTGCATCTCGCGGGTGGCTGGTTTCGACTCCTTTTCGGCCTGCTGCCCGCCCTCGGCTTGGGGGTCATCTCCGCCGTCTTCCCGCGGCTCGCCGTCGTCCTGCGGCTGTTCGGGTTCCTTGATGAGCGGCAGGTTCACAAATCCCTGCGGGGTTCTCTTTATTGAAAAGCTCTGCTCGAGTGCGTAGGCCCTCAGGTCCTCCATCAGCTCGCCGACGCTCTCCTGAAAGGCTTTCACAAGCTGTGCCTTGTTGTCCTCATACTCGCTGTTGTCGAACGCCTTGCCCAGATTTACCTTGAGATCTTCGACCAGTTCCTCCATCGACGTCGACAGCACCTTGCCGCTGCCAGCGGGCAGGTTTACGACCACCGGTTCGCCCGGTTCGTCGAAGTTGTAAACATAGACCCAATCGTCGGGCGCTTGCATGGCCGCCGCTTTGCTCTTCAGCGCTTCGAGGGTGTATGTCGTCCTTCCGCTGCCCGGGTCGCCGACCACGAAGATGTTGTAGCCCTTTCTGTCAACCTCGAGGGCGAACGACACAGCATCGACCGCCCGGCTCTGTCCTATTAGCTGCTTCAAGCATGTCAGCTCGTCAGTGGTTTTGAAGCCCAGCGATTCCATTGACGTCCTTCTGCGGAGATTCTCCAATGGCACTTTTTTCGTTTCGATCAACGACAAGCAGCATGCCCCCCGAGGAAGAATTTATGTGAAAGGGGAGGCGACGTGGTATCGCCTCCCCTTTATCTCGCCTATTTTAGTTATATTATCCTGCTATAACACATATCACCCGAATCGATATTTCTTCGGAAGAATAAACTAACGCTCTCTGTCTGTCGGCTAAAGTTTTACTACGTCGGAAGCCTGAGGCCCCTTAGTGCCCTGAGTAATCTCGAATGATACCTTCTGTCCCTCGTCAAGGGTCTTGAATCCTTCTCCCTGAATAGCGCTGAAATGAACGAAGACATCGCTGCCCTCGTCAGTTGTTATGAAACCATAGCCCTTAGTCGCGTTGAACCATTTTACCGTGCCGTTGCTTTTCAAACGTGTTGCCTCCCAACAAGATGTTATCGCCGGCGGCGCCTGCCGACATGATGACAATAGTGGAAATTCGCGCATCTGTCAAGCCTCTGGGGCAGTGGTGCATGATATTTTTTATGTATGTTTCAACGGATAACGGCGGCGCGGCCGCTGCAAGAGGACGTGCGGACCGCTTGCGCGGCGCAGGGCCGCGGCCTTTTGCGCCATTTGCGGTTAAGCGTTAAAATTAACCGGGAGGGGAAAACGAATATGAAATCGAATAATACGACGAACCGTCAAATCGTTGCCGAACATTGGAATAAGGTATTCATCATCACGAATGATGTGTTCATAATAATTGCGTTGCCAGATAGAACGTCCGATTTGTTTTGTGACGCCTATTTTAAACCTACGCACAATTGAACCAACGGTGCGCGACGTGCCGTGTGGGCGTTGCATGGTTGTGTGGTCGGTAAGGGCGAATGTGGTGGTAGGGGCGAATAATTATTCGCCCCTACATTGTTCGATTCAATCCTTACAAAGCAGCCTGATTGCATGGTGAATGTTTTGGGTCGTGAGTATAATAATGTCCGTCCTCCGTCAATACTGAGGCGGCGGGAAAAAATATTAAGGAGGAACCTTCATGAAAGACGATCTGAGGGAACAGATCACGCGCTTGGCCGACCAAAACAAATTCAAGGAAATCGTCCGGCTGATCGAGCAGATCCCCGAAAACGGGCGCGACCGGGAAACCGTGGGCAGCTACATCCGCGCCCTCAACAACACCGGGCAGCTCGAGCGGGCGGTGGAAGTGTCCCTGCAATACCAGGAAAGGGACGCGGACGATCCGCTGTGGCATTACAGGCTCGGCTACGCCTACGTCAATCTCGGCCGCTTGGAGGAAGCGGAGGCGGTGTTGCTGCGCGGGAAGGAATTGGCAAAGGATGACGCGCAGGTCACGGAATGGATCGACGAGTTGCTGGAACAAGTGGCGGAGGAAAAGGAAAACGCGGTGGACAAGGAAGAGGCCGAAGCCCGCCGCCGTGCGGTTTTTGTTCCCCGTGACCCGGACAAGCCTTTTTTTGACGGCGTCCTCTTCGATAATTTTTGGGACGACTGCGACTACGCCCTGAAAGAATACGTGGGCGCGCCGGCGGCGGACTGGATGTTCGCCGAGGCGGAAAAGACGCTGGGCTTCAGGCTGCCCGAATCGTACAAACAGCTAATGCGGCGGCATAACGGAGGAATGCCCAAATTCGACCGTTTCATCCTGCCCTTTGCCTCGCGCAAGGAACCGGATGAGATACACATCACTGCCATCATGGGCGTTGATCCGGCAAAACAGATGTCTCTTTGCGGAGAACTCGGCAGCCGCTACATGATCGGGGAATGGGGCTACCCCGACATCGGCGTAGCTGTCTGCGACTGTCCCTCGGCGGGACACGACATGATCTTCCTCGACTACCGCCGCTGCGGCCCGGAGGGGGAGCCGGAGGTGATTCACATCGATCAGGAGTGCGATTACGCGATCACCTATCTGGCCGGCGATTTCGAGAGCTTCATCCTCGGGCTGCGTCAAGATGGTGAAGGTGACAAAATTGAGAGGGATTGAGAAAACGGAAGGGGTGAAAGGCCAGCCGAGAACGCTGCCTGTTTCCGAAACATTCAAAGAAATCGCCAAGCTGTTCGGCATAAAAACACAAATCGGCATCGAGGAAACTGTCATAGCGGAAGCGGAGAAGGAAACCGGGCCGATGCCAGCCGTATTGCGGGCGTATTACCTCGAACTCGGCGCCCACAAAGCGCTGAACCGGACCCAGGACCGGCTGCTCGGTCCCGATGAACTGCGGGAAACGGACGATCACATCATCTTCTATACGGAAAATCAGGACGTATGCGAATGGGGCATTGCGAAAAGCAATTGGTCGGAGGCCGACCCACCCGTCTTTCGCAGCTATGACCGCAAAGAATGGGTTCTCGAAGCGGAGCGCCTCCGCGACTTCCTCGTGGCTATGGCGCATTGGCAGGCGGTTTTTGCCTACGAGTACAGCAAGGAGGAATTCCTGTTCCTCTCCCCCCAAGCCGCCGAAAAAATCCGCGCCGCGTTTGAGCATAAGACGCTCCCGGGCTTTCGCTGTTGGGATGCCGAATTTTTCGGCTGGCAGGATGCGATTCTCGTCCTGATCGAGAACGGTGGAGACTACGACCTGCTTTACTCCGCGCTGCGCGAAGCGAGCTTTGCCGCCCTGGACGAAACAGTGACGGGCTTGTTGAAATGGGATTGACGAACGGCGACGGATTGAGCGCCCTTTCGCTCGAAGCCATCCGCACCGCGCCAACGGATGAAGAACGCGAGGCGGCGTACAGGTCGCCGTACCCCACATCCCAATGCCATCTGGCCTTTGAGCGGGCGGCGCTTGCGGCCCGCTATTGGAGCGGCTGGCGTCGTTCCAATAGCGGGCGAACGGCATAACTTTGTGACAGAGCGTTAAAACCTGGCCGTAATCCAGCCTCACGGAATACGTTGATGCCCCTTTGAACGCGAATCGGTGAGTGATCGAAATGTGACTATCTACTTTGTATCTGGAAACGCCTTCTTCATATTACATTTCACTGTGACGTCAGTTCGCGATTCGACTTGGCTTGCTTCGACGTTCGCTTGTATGTTCATTTCGACGCTGGCCGAGGTATCCGAGAGAAATGTTATTTCAATTGTCCCATAATTCGCTTTGCACAGGAATTTATTATACGCCGCTCGACTTACGACGGCCTTTCCCTTCCCCGTATCGGCAGAGAGCGAGTCCAAATGATAGCTGCCTTCAATGAGCTCCTCAAAGCTTATTTTCACAAGCACGTCAAAGACAGCCTCTTTGTCTCCCTGAGTCACCATCTCGAACTCAACATGCCCATCGTAGTCGACCAGTCCTAAAGAAACTGGGTGACCGTCCACGTCCACAGTGCCCTCTCCATCGTACAACGACCATCTTCCATTGAGCGCCTCAAAACTGACCTGCTCCGGAACGGTATCACCGCCTCCGCCGCAGCCGCCCGCCATTATCGCGATGGCAAAAACAGATAAAAGAACCCGCAGAAAAACTTTTTCCTTTCGCATCTTCACTGCCTCCTCGAGGTTAATGTCAGGGAACCGCTGATTAGAGCGGCTCTCCTTGAACGCAAGCCGCATTGATTGAGCGCGAGCCTAACCAATACCGCGACGTTTTACGCCGTTCATGTTTGGACCGCAATTGACATCTTGTGATATGGACGCAAAAGCAAATCCGCACAAAACGCGGCCGGTCAATCTACTGCCGCTCTCGTCGCCTGCCTTCTCAGCCAGTCGTTTATCAGCCTCCACGATATGCTCACGCTGTGCGGCAGATCTGGAAGCGAGTCCGGCGTGACCCACATGACGTCCGCGATCTCCTCCCCGTCTGGCTGGGCGTCTCCCGACTCCCAGTCTGCCTGAAAGCCGATCATCATCGAACTCGGGAAAGGCCAGGGCTGACTCTCGAAGTAGCGGATGTTTTTGACTCTTACCCCGGATTCTTCGTAAACCTCTCGCTCTACTGCCTGCTCCAGGGTCTCCCCTGGTTCCACGAAACCGGCGAGCACGCTGTACCTGCCCTTTGGAAAGTTTACGTTGTGCCCCATGAGCAGCATCCCATCCTTCTCCACGGCAACTATTATGGCAGGGCTCAACGACGGGTACACTATATTTCGGCACTTCGGACACTCTCTCGCGCGCTCGCGCTCGTGGTCGCGCATTTCCGTCCCGCACACGCCGCAAAATTTGTTCTTGACTGTCAAGTTCATCATCTGATAGGCAATTCCCGAACGAGTGAAGACATCGGCGCCGAGCAGATCGGCCAGAACACGCCTTTCGACGGCCACAAGGCTCTCGGGAATCGGTGCGCCCGGCGTTAGCCTCGCCCAGATGTCGGACTCCCCATCGCCGCGCAAAACTCTGCCGGACAAGGAGATGACGTCCGCATACATCGGCCAGTCATCGCGGGAAAGGAGCTTGGGAAGATCGCCAGAGACCATCAGGACTCGGCCCTCTCCGGATGCGTCAAACAGGAAGAGCGATCTGTCAGCCACAGCGCAGCTCTTTCTTCAAAACCTTCCCAAGGTTGTCCTTGGGCAGTTCCTGCAGTATCCTGACCGACCTCGGAGCCTTATAGTTGGGCAGCTTGCGGCGGACGAACGAGATGATGTCCCGGGATCTGAGCGAGCTGCCCTCCTTCAGCACCACGCAGGCCTCGACGTACTCGCCCTTTACACCCCTTGGCACTCCGATCACGGCCGCATCCGCTATCTCGGGATGCTCCCTCAAAATGGACTCGATCTCGCCGGGATAGACCAGAGTGCCTCCGACAGTTATCACGTCGTCGGCGGTGGACACGATCGTTATATATCCGTCCTCGTCTATCCGCACTATATCCTGAGTGTCGAACCATCCGTCGCGGAACCTCTCCGAGGAGATGCCGTCGGCCCTGTAGTAGCCGTCGGCGACCGCGCCGCCGTGTATCCACAGCCGGCCGTCTACGTTGTACGGCTGAAGATTTCCGTCCCTGTCACGCACCTCGGCGTCGAAACACGAGAGTATCCTGCCCGACGAGCCGGGCCTTATGGCGCTCTCGGCGGGAGTGACGGCGAGGACGCTCGACGCCTCGGTCAGGCCATAGCCCTCCAGCGGCTCGACGCCGAACACCTCCTTCACCCTCTCCGCCAATCCCGGCATCAGCTCTCCTCCTCCGTAGAACACCAGCTTTACCCTGGACATCGGGGCTATCTCCCTCTCTCCGCCGATCAGGATGCCAAGCATCATCGGCAGAGCCGGGATTATGGTCACCTCGGCCTGGCGTATAGCGGACAAGGTCGTCTTGGGCGGAACCAACGATGGGATCAGCACCTGCGGCATACCAAAGGCGATCGGCATTATGCCTCCCACCACGAAGCCGAATGAATGATGGTTGGGGATAGCGTTCAATATGACGTCGTCCTCGTCCATCGACGGGATCATCTCTATTATTGATTCGAGCAGCGTAAAAATGTTCAGGTGAGTTATGGGGACGGCCTTCACGTCGCCGCCGGCCCCTGCGGTGTGAAAGAGCGCGGCCAGTCCCTGACCTGTGTCTGGAGTCCCCGGTCTGCCGTCTATCATGGGGACGGCGTCGTTCAGCGCCGTCGATGAGACGGGAATGCCGGCGTTGGATATGACGTCGACAAGCCCGTCCACCTCCCTGCTGACAATGGCACCGAAGACATCCACGCTCCTCAGGTAATCAGGAACAGGGGGATGCTTGAGATGAGGGTTGACCAGCGCTACTGATCCTCCGAGTCTCCACGCCGCAATGCAGGACGCGAGCATTACGGGGCTGTTCGGAAGAACGAGCCCGAGACGCTGTCCCCTCGAAAACCCGCTCTTCATGAGGGTCGATTCGCACTCCATCACGAGCTCGCCTATCGCCCCCCTCGACCACCATGCCCCCCGCCACCATAAGCAGGGCTCGGTCGGAGCTTTCGCGAAATTCTGCGCGATAATATCGTCAAGTCTTGGATCCATTTTTGACATCGCTCCTTCGAGCCGCCGCGGTTCCCCTAGAGGAAGAGGGCGAGACAAGCGCCCCATGCCGAGGCAAATGGCAGCAGGTTTTCCGGAATGTCATAGCGCGCGTGATACAGCCCGTAATCCATCCCGGTTCCGAGAAACATGAGGCAAGACGGCACGTGTTCAGAAAAAAACGAAAAGTCCTCTCCAACCAAGAGAGGACTATTCAACTGTTTTATGCTGTCATTTCCAATGAGGGCTCTTCCAATCCTGAAGATGTCGGAGACGAGATCTTTGTCGTTCTTGACCTGATGGTAGTCGAGCATGTATTCCACCGAGGGCGCCAGCCTGGATATACGGGCAATACCGTTCACCAACTCCTCTATGCGGGACTTGAGGAAGAGGTGGGTCGCCCCGTCCGTAGTTCGAAGCGTGCCCCACAGGTGCGTCTCCTCGGCTATTACGTTGTACACCTCCGCGGCCTCGATGCGCCCGAATGACAGCACCACGCTCTTTTGAGGGTCGATCTCGCGGGTTATCATGCTCTGCAAGGCTATCAGCAGGTGCGCGGACGCGTACATCGGATCGGAGGTAAGATGCGGCGACGAGCCGTGTCCCCCCGGGCCCATCAGGCCGATGTGAATCTTGCTCGAGAATGCTGTGATTCCGCCGCCGCTCGTATAAATCTCGCCGTAAGGAAGCTGCGGAACCCAGTGAACGCAGAGCATTCTCCCTATGCGAAACTCATCTGTCAGCCCGGCGTCTATGAGCAGTTTCGCGCCCCCCTTGCCCTCCTCCGCAGGCTGGAAGATGAAGACCACCGGACGTTTCAGCATCTCGCAGTGGCTGGACAGCAGGGCGGCGACCCCGAGAAGCGCCGACATGTGCGCGTCGTGTCCCTGTACGTGAGATACCCTGTCGTCATAAGAACTAAATGGGAGATCCGTGTCCTCCTGCACCTCCACCGCGTCGATCTCCGCCCTGAAGGCAAGGGCGCAGCCAGGCAGGTCCCCTCCGAGCCTGCCTATCACGCAGGTCGGAAGCCCAAATCCCATGATTACCTCCATGTGGTGCATGGAGGAGAGTATCGCGCCTATCTTAGCCGACGTCATGCGCTCCTCCAGTCCGAGCTCGGGGAATTGATGGAACGCCCTCCTCCAGTCGACGAGGTCGTTTGCCATCCCCTCAGCCTCAGAGAGAAGCTTTGCGCCTATTTCTGAAATGGAACTCGGATCGAACACGCGCTCCACCTAACCTTCAAGCCACCGTCTAAAGGACTCGGGCGCGCTCCACGGCTCGATGCGCATTCTGGTGGCCAGCGCGCGTCCCTTGCCCCACGCGTCAGTTCCAAACGCGCTCGACTTCGGGCTGTCGCGCAGATCCCAGCACTCTTCCTCGGGATCGGGGGACGCAATGGCCAGGTTGCTCGATGTATAACCGCATACAAACTCCTGCGACCCGCTTATCAGAGGGTTCGCCTTCCTGGCCGAGGCGATGGCCTTTCGCGGAACACCCATGCTCATGGCCTTGTAAACGGAGTCGTATGGCATCACGTTGAACCCCCTGGTCTCGCTCTGGTCGTGCCCCGAAGGGAAGATTATCCTGTCGCCGAGGAGGGGGGCCGAGCCTCCCTCGACCAGGAGAAACGAGTTGCCAGTGCTCCCCCTGGTGATCATGGTCCTCAGATAGTTATTACTGAAGAACAGCCGGGAGACCATAAATGCCAGACCGTGCGGAACATACACGCCGTGTATGGGGACGTTATGAGAAAGCCCACCCTCCAGCGGCACTTCGACGACGTTGCAGCCCAGCGTCCTCATGAGGTGCTCGGAGCCGTCGCCCCCGAGAGTGAGGGCCGGGTTGCGCACCACGGCTATGTTGACCTTGCCGGCGTCCAAAATGGGATCGCAGAGCCTTGCCTGAGGCTTCCATTCTCGGCAGCTCTGAGAGAACGCGCTGAACAGCCCCCAATGAATCGTATTCTCATAGCCCTTGATCTGAATCGAGGCGGACTTGACGGGAAGCGCGGCTTGCATGGCCTCGCCGGAGCAGAGGCCAGTGATCGGCGGGTGTTCCCGTTCGACCGATCTCGGCATCGAGCCGAGCGATATCGTGCTGGTCTGACGTCCAACCTCGCGATCGACAAGCTCATACTCCCTGTAATTCAGTATGGACTTGAAAAGGACCGAGTGAATCACATCGCCGACCGAGTTCTCGAACTGCTTTATCACATCCGATACGGTCCGGATGGTGATGGTCGACGACATGTCGCTGTAGAATATCGGAATGACCTCGCACTCGAGGTATTCCGCCAACATCATGCATTCCTTTGGAATCCGGAACGCGGAGTCCTCGGACCAACATCCCCCAAGGTTCGTTATGACGAGATTTATACAGTCAGGCGACGCGACGCTCTGAAACAACCAGCGCAGATTCGCCTTGCCGTCGCACATCATCGGGTCCAGAAGCGTAACCGGCTGCCCGCAGAGCACCTGCAATATTCGCATGGAAGATTCGTCGATGCTTCCCAAAAACAGCTTGATCCGATATCCCATCTCCTTGAGGGCCGTAGCTATCATGACGCCCGCCGGAACTTTTCCTGGCCTGTGC
>JAISLO010000158.1 GCA_031290815.1 Synergistaceae bacterium
ACGTCAAGAAGATCGACTTCTTCGGCGTCATGGATCAGTTGATTTCGGCCGTGGAGGGTGGAGATGTCGACGGTATATCTGATATAATGCTCGTCAAGCTCGACAACTGGTTGAACACGTTGTTGAAGGACAGAGCTCAGGTCGGGGCTCTCACGAACAGGTATACTACGACAGAGAGCCGTTACGTGTCGAACAACACGAACTACGCGGAACTCCACAGCCAGACGGTCGGGGTGGACCTGTCGGAGGTCATCACGCAGTACGAGATGGCCGCCAGCATCTACGAGGCGAGCCTTGCGTCCATAGCCCGCATAATGCAGGTGTCGCTGCTCGACTTCCTGCGCTGAGATCGAGGAGGAACTTTAGGATGATAAAATTGGCTTCCACTAGGTTCGGCGTTCTGGAGGTGGACGATGAGGACATCATTCACTTTCCCGTGGGCATTCCTGGTTTCGAGAACAGGCACAGCTGGATTCTGGTCGGAGACGACGACAACGCCATAATGTGGATACAGAGCACGGACGAGGGAAGCCTGGCCCTTCCGGTGGTCACTCCGGACACTATAAAGAGCGATTACAACGCGAAGATACCCAGAGAATTCCTGGACTTGATCGGCAACGCCAACGTGGAGGACATAGCGATACTGATCGTAGTCACGATCCCGCCCGGACGTCCCTGGGACATGACGGCGAACCTCAGGTCTCCCATAGTGATAAACAGACGGAGCCGCGTCGCCGTGCAGTCGATCGCGCTGAACGAGGATTACGACTTCAGATACCGAGTGCTGGAAGAGGATATAAGAGAGAAGATGCGCGAACAGGCGGTCTCCTCGGAAGAGGCTCGCTGACCATGCTTGTCCTGAGCAGAAAGCCCGGGGAGGCTTTGCGTTTCGGAGACGAGATAGAGATAACGGTGGTAGAGGTGAAGGGCGACATGGTTCGCCTGGGCATAGACGCGCCGCGCACGGTTCAGGTCTGGCGCAAGGAGCTGTGGGAGGCCATAGTGGCTGAGAACAGAAAGGCCGCCGAGGAGACGGCGACGCCTGACATACCTCTCACGCCCGTAAAGGACGGCGTGTCCGACCTCATAGCGAACAAGAAAAACGTGTCTGGCCTGATGGCCAAGAAGAAAAAAATCCCCCCTCAGGAGGGTACGGACAAATAGGTATAAATCGGCCTTTATATATAGAGCGTTGAAATCGGGAGGAGATAACATGGCCAAGGAATTGCGCCGCGCGCCGGAGACCCTGTCGGTGTGGAATAAAAACATGAGCACTCTCCGTCAGATGCAGCCGGCGCTGGCGGGGTTGCTGGACGAATACGTTGAAAAACACGGTCACAAGTTCAATCACTTTGAGACGGAGACGCCGAAGGGCACGTGGTACGAGGGCCTGACGAGCGAGCCGTTCTTCCAGAGCTCGAGTGACCCGAAGTTCAACTGGAGCAAGAAGGACAAGGACAAGCCCATTTTCATCCTGTACGGCATAGGCGCGCCGCCGTATCTGTTCGAGGCGATACGCGCCCTTCCCAAGGACGCGCTCGGACTGCTGGTCTTCGAGCCCAACCTGTCCCTGGTGGCCTACGTGCTGCACCTCATGCACGCTTACGTGGGGCTGCCCCCAAGATGCCGCCTGTTGTTCCTGACCGAGAAGCCAAAGGATGCGGACATTGATAGCGTCGACGACGAGGACGAAAAAGAGCGCCTGAAACTGGCGGCGGCGAACACGCAAAAGATGCTGCTGCAGGAGACCGTGGGCGGAACCCTCGGCCCGGCGGGGCTTTTTGTGGTAGTGAAGGCTATCGCGACCGGACATCCGAGCGAGGAGAAGATCTGGGGAGATTTTTTCAAGGACGCGAACAAGAGGATGAGGGAATGGGTGCTGACGCAGCTTCAATACCTTGGGAACTCACCGGAGGACTCGCTGCTTGGGATGCGCCAGATGGCCCTGATGTCGCCCTGGATAGTATACGGGGACAAGATCGACGCGCTGAAGGACACGTTCAAGGACAGGCCGTTCGTCTGCGTGGCGGCCGGCCCGTCGCTGGACAAAAACTTTCATCTCCTGAAGGACGTGCAGGACAAGTGCGTCATAGTGGCGGCGGACGCCGTCTTAGAAAAACTGCTTAAAAACGGCATCAGGCCGCATATCGTCACCGTGCTGGAGAGGGGGATGAGAACGTATGAAGTGTTCTTCGCTGAGAACGTCGATACGTACCGGGAGGAGTGCGAAAAAATCCTGCTCGTCTCTCAGGCGGTCTGCGCGCCGCAGATAAGCGGACGCTGGCCTGGTCCAGTATGCATTATAGGCAAGAATACCGTCAGCACTGACGTGTGGCTGGTTCAGGACACGCTTGGCGGCAGGATCATGAACTCCGGAACGTCGGTCGCTCACGTCAACTACGCGATAGCCTCGGAGTTCGGGGCTTCCGCCGTGGCTATCATAGGGCAAGACTTGGCCTACTCGGCGGAAGGCGTTTCTCACGCAGGCGACATCGCTGTGAGCGAAAGAGTGGGTTCTTTGGAGAAAAACCCCGATCTCTTCCGTATCCCTGGGGCCCTTGGCGGTATTGTATATACCACTGGCGTGTGGCTCTCTTTCTTGAGGGTGCTGGAGAACAGCATAAGGACAACCCCTCATATCAAGGCATACGACTGCACCGAGGGAGGCGCCCTCATACTCGGGGCCAAGGTGACGCCGCTAGCCGATTTTATCGGCGAATACGTGGAGAACCTCGACTCCATGGAGACCACGCCGGCTGAGATCATCGTGGCGAATAGGCGCAATTTTGACAAGCTCAAGGCGGCGGATGCGGTTCTGGCACGCATCGAGGATGAGTTGAACAGATTGGACATGATAACAGAGCAGTTGAAGAGGATAGAGGAATTTATCGAAAGGGCGGGAGCTCCCGGACTGTTACAGAACACGCGCCTGGAAATCGCGGGGAACGCGGGCGCGTTGATAGACAGAATACACAACTCGCACGCCACGCTCGCGTTTATGGGGCAGAGCTATACTCACCTCGCGTCGGTGAGAATGTCGGCCGTCAGGCAGTTGGAAACGCTCGAACAGATAACTCAGTGGCAGGCGTTATACAGGGATATCGTGGAGGCTCATAATGCCGTGGTGGTATTCATGAAAAAGTGGCTCCGCTATGCGAGGTCGGCAGTCGCCCATTATGGAGAGCACTTGCTCGAACCGGATCCGCTGGAGTCCGAAGAGGCCTTGGACCTTGCGTTGTCGCTGATCGACGAGTTGGAGGCGGCCGATGAAGGTGATGACGTGTCCGACATCAGGCTGAGGTTTGACAACCTGTTGGCCAGGTGCGACCCAACTCTGCTGGATTGGGATGGAGACCTGATGTGGAACTTGGCCATGCTGTTGTATGATGAGGGAAGGGCGGCTGAGGCCAGGGGATATATGCAATGCGCTGCCAAGTTCTTCGAGGGCATGGAGATGCTGGTGCCAGTGATGGCCAAATTTTTCAAGGACTACGCCAGAGTCCTCGTCTCCAGAGACCTCTGCAGTTTTCCCGATTTTCACAAGGCTGAGGTCATGCTCGCGAACGCTGTGGATTGCGGCGGCATGGACGAGGAGACGGACGAGCTTCTGGACCATATAATGAGCGGGCAGGTCGGAGAGTACGAGGACGCCCAGATACTCGGGTCGCCCAAGGCCAGGACGGAGTGGTTCCGGACGAGGGCCGACGCGCAGAGGGCGCTTTATTCCGGCGACGTCGCGAAGTCGATCGATCTGATATGGCAGGGAGTGAGCAAGTACTACCTCACTGTTCCTGGATGGGCCATGAGCCACATCGCTTGGTTGTCCAACACCCTTGCCGGATGTCTGGATGCGGAGGACAGGCTGGTGGCCGAGACAGCGGACCGTATCATCGGTGAAATAGCCGAGAACTTAAACTTCCTCAGAGCGATGCGCTTCCCATACAACAGGAAGTTTTATGACGAACTGGTCCGGCGAGGGGTGTCGCCAGACTTGATCATGGTGAAGAATGAAGCTCCGGCGTCGGTTTCTGAAGAGACTCAGACCGAGGAGGACGCGTCGGAGGTCCTTGAGGAGTCAGAGGAAGCCGTTCCCGTCCCGGCAGGAGGCCAGGCATAAAAACTACTGCGGCCGCTTCGCTGGGTTCTCTGCGGGACGGCCGCGAATCATAAAGTCCTTCATGAAATAAGTCAAAGAAGTCAGATTTAGCTCCTTGCCCTCCAGATTATATGATTTCACCCGCCGAGATACGCCTCCCTGACCTTCGGGTTTTCCAGCAGTTCCGCCCCTGTTCCGGAGAGGGCTATCTCGCCTGTCTCCAGGACGTAGGCCTTGTGAGCTATCTTCAGCGCGGCGTACGCGTTTTGCTCGACCAGCAGTATCGTGCGCCCCTGGCGGTTTATCTCCCGGATTATATCGAACACCTCAGCGACCAGTATCGGAGCCAGGCCGAGCGACGGCTCGTCCAGCATCAGGAGCTCTGGCTTGCTCATGAGCGCCCGGGCCACGGCAAGCATCTGCTGTTCGCCGCCGGAGAGAGTGCCGCCCTTCTGGTTTCTCCGCTCCCGCAGTTTTGGAAACAGGCCGTAGACGTGCTCCATGCTCTCCGCTATTTCCTCCCTGTCCTTGCGCGTGAACGCACCGAGCGTCAGGTTCTCCTCCGTCGTCAGGTGGGGGAGTATCCTGCGTCCCTCCGGACTCAGCGATATCCCAAGCCTGACCATCGTCTCGGGGGGACAACCGGCGAGAGAGACCTGTCCGCCCTCTGGCTTCGTAAACGTCATCGAGCCCTTCCAATCACGGACGAGCCCGGCCACGGCGCGAATCGTGCTGCTCTTGCCCGCGCCGTTCGCGCCGATCAGCGTGACTATCTCGCCCCGCCCTATCGACATGTCGATGTTTTTGACTGCGTGTATACCGCCGTACCACACGTCGAGCCCTCTTATCTCAAGCATCGGCCGTCTCCCTTCCGAGGTACGCGTCTATGACCCTGCGATCGGCTCGTATCGCCTCCGGCGTACCGTCCGCTATCAGCGTCCCTTGGTCTAGAACCCATATGCGCTCGCACACCCCCATGACGACCTTCATGTCGTGCTCTATCAGCAGGATGGAGAGGCTGAAGTCGTCGCGCAGCCTCCTGATGAAGTCCAGCAGTTCGGCCGATTCCTGAGGGTTCATGCCGGCCGCCGGCTCGTCCAGCAGCAGGAAGGACGGTTTTGTGGCGAGAGCGCGCGCTATCTCGAGCCGCCTCTGCGCGCCGTAGGGGAGCGACGATGCCGCGGCGTTCATGTACCTTTCGAGACCGAGCCTGACGAGAAGGGCGACCGCGCCGGCCCTGATCTCATCCTCCTCCCTGGCCGCAGCGGGGAAGGCGAACGGTATCATGCTCTGCCACCAGCGTCCCTTCTGCCGCACGTAAGCTCCTATCATGACGTTTTCCAACGCGGTCTCGTTCTGAAAGAGGCGGATGTTCTGAAACGTGCGGGCAAGTCCGGCCTTGCAGACCTCGTGAGGGGGAAATCCGGTTATGTCGATCTTTCCCGAGCGCCCTCTGAATTCGACGCGGCCGGACGTCGGCCTGTAAAAGCCCGTTATTATGTTGAACGCCGACGTTTTGCCGGCTCCGTTGGGCCCTATCAGACCAATGATGCCGCCCTCGGGGACCGACATGGACAGGCCGTTCACAGCGACCAGGCCGCCGAAGCGGATCGTCACATTGCTCAGTTCGAGCGCGGGGGAGGCGTCGGTCATCTTCGCCCGCCTCCGCCCGATCCGCCTCGGAATAACCGGCTCCACGAAAATTCCCTCATGCCCATGATGCCCTCGCGCCTGAAGATTATAACCACGATGAGCAGCAGTGAGAATATCACCATGCGCATGCCTGGAATGCCTGGGATGTTTACGCCGCCTATCGTGACGGGGTTCTCGACGAACCTCAGCCATTCGAGCATCGTGGTCACGACCACAGCGCCGACTATGCTTCCCGTTATAGAGCCGAGGCCGCCGACCACAACTATCATAAGCAAGCTGTACGTCTGGGTGATCATGAACATCTTAGGGTCGATAGTCGTGATCAGGTTGCCCATCAGAGCGCCGCCGAGGCCCCCTCCGAAGCAGCCGAGAGTGAAGGCCAGCACGCGCGTCCGAAATGTGTCGATGCCCATGGTCCTGGCGGCTATCTCGTCGTCCCTCACTGCTCGGAGGACGTTGCCGAAGTTGCTCCTCATCAGCCTGACCATGCAGAACAGCACGACGGCAAGACACCCGTAGCTCATCCGGATGTCCGTGTGTGCTGGGATGCCCTTCAGTCCCAGGGAGCCGTTGGTTATGGGCGTCAGGTTCGTGATCAGGATGCGGATTATTTCGGAAAATCCCAGCGTTGCGATGCCGAGATAATCGCCGCCAAGCCTCAGCACGGGAAGGGCCACCAGCCAGCCGAAGAACGCGGCTGCAAGCCCGGCCGCGGCGAGCGAGACGACGAACGGCGCGCGCACGTTGAGCAGCCAGGGAGCTATAGGCTCCAGGATCCACATCGTGGTCTTCTGCTCCGGGCTCAGGATCAAAAGGGCGGAGACGTAAGCCCCGATCGCCATGAAACCCGCGTGCCCCAGAGAGAACATGCCGGTCATGCCGTAGATGAGGTTCAGGCTGAGGCCGAGTATCGCGTTGATCGCGATGAGGTTTATTATGCGCAGCTTGTAGCCGTCGAGGTTTGACGACGCCAGCCAGAGCGCGGCTGCGAAAACGACAGCCGCTACAGCGGTGAGGACGGCGTCCCGGGTTTTGTTGTTTCCTTCGCCGATCGCGTCCGGCCCGCTCATATCTTGTCCTCCAGTTTCTCCCCCATGAGGCCGGTCGGCTTGACCAGTAGAATCAGTATCAGAAGTATGAAGGCGAACGCATCCCTATAGCCTGAGAGCTTGGGGAAGAACGCTATTGACATTATCTCGACGAAGCCGAGCGACAGGCCGCCTAGCATCGCCCCCGGGATGGAGCCGATGCCGCCGAATACCGCGGCGATGAACGCCTTGAAGCCAGGGATTATTCCCATGAACGGTTCGACGCGCGGATACCGCAGAGCCCACATTATGCCGGCCACCGCCGCGAGCGCCGAGCCCAGCGCGAACGTCAGGGCTATTATCCTGTCCACCGACACCCCCATCAGCCTGGTGGTCTCGATGTCGTGCGATATGGAGCGCATGGCGAGCCCTGACCTGGTCCGGTATATGAGCCAGAGGAGCCCGGCCGCCAAGGCGAACGATATGGCTGGCACCAGGAGCGCGAGCGGTACGAGCCTGACCCCGCCTATGGAGAACGCCTTCATCAGAAGAGGCGGCTGCACCACGGGCCGAGGCATCCCGGAGAATACGACGACGGAGAGGTTTTCAATAAAAAAGGACACCCCTATCGCGCTTATCAGTGCCGATATCCTCGGCGCGTTCCTCAGCGGGCGGTATGCAATCCTGTCCACCAGCAGCCCGCAGAGGGTCGCTCCCGCTATGGCCGCTAACACTCCGAACGCCCACGGCAGTTTGTAGCTCACAGTCGCGAAGAACACGAAGTAGGCCCCGAGCATGAATATGTCGCCGTGAGCAAAGTTGATGAGCCTGAGTATACCGTACACCATGGTGTACCCGATGGCTATCAGCCCGTAGAGCGATCCCAGCCCCACGGCGTTTATGAAGTGCTGCATGAACATGTCGAAGCTCATTTTAATCCCCAAAGGGCTCCGCCCCTTCCTTGAAACGGATAAGTGTCGTCGTATCGATTTAATCTGCGCCTAATAAAGGAAGGGGCGGAGGGATATGGAGGACTCCCCCCCGCCCACAGTTAAAGCGCGCAAACGGCAGGACGCCAGCCGGTTCCTTGCCGCGCCGCTACGGGGTGATGGTGCCTATGAACTGCTTCTTGCCATCCCTTATCTCGACAATTCCAAGCTCCTTCTCCGCGTCGTGCGTCTCGTTCAGAGTGGTGAGACCCGTGACTGTCGGGACATCCTTCGTGGCCTCCAGTGCATCGCGGATCTTCTCTGGTTCGGCGCTTCCGGCGCGCTTTATGGCGTCGATCACCAGTATGAACGCGTCATATCCGAGGGCCGCGTTGACGTTGGGTTCTTTGTCGGGATACTTGGCCTTCCAGTTTTCGGTGAACTTCTGAGCGACGGGGTTCATGTCCTTCATGCTCGGGTCGTAGGCGAACGTGGTGTGCAGGAAGCCCTCCACCGCGTCGCCGCCGAGGGTCACGATCTCGGGGTTGTCCATTGCGTCTCCGCCCATGAAGCGGAACGTCGCCCCAAGCTCCTTGGCCTGCTTGAGGACTATCGCGCCCTCCGCAAAGTACGCGGGCAGGAAGACGATATCGGGGTTCTTCGATATGATCTCAGTTAGCTGCGCGGTGAAGTCCTGGTCGCCGGAGTTGTACTTCATCTCGGAGACGATCTCTCCTCCGAGCTTTTCAAATGACTGTTTGAAGAAACTGCCGAGGCCGACGCTGTAGTCGTTGGCCACGTCGACGAGCAGGGCCGCCTTCTTGAAGTTCAGCGTCTTGTACGCGTAGGCCGCCGCGCCCGATCCCTGGAACGGGTCTATGAAGCACGCGCGGAAGTAGTACCTCTTGTTCTGGGTGACGAGAGGGTTGGTGCAGCTTGTTCCCATGACGGGAATCTTCGCCGCCTCCGCCACCTCGCCGCCAGCCATGGCGAGAGCCGAACCGTAAGTGCCTATGACGGCGTTCACCTTGTCCCGCTCGATCAGGCGGGCGACAGCGTTCGCCGCCTCGGTCTTGTCGGACTTGTTGTCGACGACCACAAGCTCGATTTTCTTTCCCAAAACTTCCGGAATCTCGGACAGGGCGAGCTGTGCGCCCTCTAATTCCAACTGTCCGCCGAACGCGTTCTGACCAGTAAGGCAGTTGAAAAACCCGATCTTGACCACGTCGTCCGCGGCGAACGCTCCGCCTGCCGCAAGCAGACATATCAAAAGGGCCGGCAGTAACTTGCGCATTGAAAACCACACTCCTCGACAATTTTTGTGAAGACGAACCTAACGTCCATTTTTACCACAAAGCGCCGCGATTTACAATATGGAGAGTTCAAAGTTTCAGACCAAACGCATTCGAGCTTCTGTGAGGCTTCTGTGGCCTTCTGTGGATTTGCTCGGAAAATTAACCTCAATCCGTCAATAAATATTACGCAAGGTGTATAATAAACGAGGAAATAACGCGGTTGGACTGGAGGGCCCTGAAAGTGGACAAAAATTTAAAGATCTACGTCGCCGGACACAGGGGCATGGTAGGTTCCGCCATATTGAGAAAACTTGTCTCGGAGGGTTATAAAAATATAATAACGAGGACACATGGCGAACTTGACCTGCTAAATCAGGGATTGGTGGACTCCTTCTTCGAGAGAGAGCGGCCCGAGGTCGTTTTTCTTGCCGCCGCTCGAGTCGGTGGCATATTGGCGAACATGAAGAATCAGGCGATTTTTTTGTACGAAAACCTTCATATACAGAACAACGTCATGTGGGCGGCAAGCCGCAACGGCGCGAAAAAATTCATTTTTCTCGGCAGCTCATGTATTTATCCACGTGAATGTCCCCAGCCCATCAAAGAGGATTATTTTCTGACAGCTCCGTTCGAACCGACCAACGAGGGCTACGCCATAGCGAAGATCGCCGGGATGAGACTGTGCGGCTACTTCTCGAGAGATGGGATTTGGAGCGGGATATCCGTCATTCCCTGCAACCTTTACGGCCCGGGGGACAATTTTGACCCGGTCAACTCCCATGTGATGGCCGGATTGGTCAGGCGATTCACGGACGCGGCCGATTTCGGCGCCGATTGCGTGACGTGTTGGGGAACCGGAGTGCCGAGGCGCGAGTTTCTGCACGTCGATGATCTCGCCAGGGCGGTTTTCATGCTTTTCGAGAGCAATCCATACGGCAGCGAGCCGATCAACGTCGGCTACGGCCGAGACGTCTCCATAGCGGAGCTCGCGCGTATCGTGGCGGGCAAGAGCGGTTTTGACGGCGAGATCCGATGGGATGTCGACAAACCGGATGGCATGATGCGAAAATTGATGGATTCCAGCAAGATCAGACAGTTGGGATTTGTCCCTAAGATAGATCTCAACAGCGGTATCGAATCGTTGATAGCGGACTACCGAAGGGTGCGCGAATCGTCAAGGGGCAGGCTCGATGGCTGAAAAAACGGCGCTGATAACGGGCATTACAGGTCAGGACGGAGCTTATCTCTCCTCGTTTCTTCTCGGAAAGGGCTATATCGTTCACGGCCTCAAACGGCGGAGCTCGCTTTTCAACACGTCGCGGATAGATAACCTTTATGAGGACCTTCACAGCGACAGCCCGAAATTTTTCCTGCACTACGGAGACCTCACCGACAGCAGCAACCTTATCCGTGTAATCCAGGAGACGCGTCCGGATGAGATTTACAACCTGGCCGCTCAGAGCCACGTCAAGGTTTCGTTCGAGACGCCGGAATACACGGCTAACGCCGACGGCATGGGAACGCTTCGAATCCTCGAGGCGCTGAGGATTCTGGGGCTCGAGCGTCACACCAGATTTTACCAGGCATCCACTAGCGAGCTGTACGGCAAAGTCGCAGAGACGCCGCAGAGCGAGAAGACCCCGTTTTACCCGCGCAGCCCTTACGCCGCGGCAAAACTCTACGCCTACTGGATAACGGTCAACTACCGCGAGGCTTACGGAATATTCGCGTCAAACGGCATCCTGTTCAATCACGAATCCGAACTGCGCGGGGAGACGTTCGTAACGCGCAAGATAACCCGCGCGGCAGCCCGCATAGCCAGGGGATCGCAGGAAAAACTGTGGCTCGGCAATCTTGCCGCGAAGCGCGACTGGGGACACGCGGAAGACTACGTGGACGCGATGTGGAGGATTCTTCAGCATGACGAGCCGGATGACTTTGTAATAGCGACTGGGGAGACGCACTCCGTGAGGGAGTTCGTCGAGGCGGCTTTCAGACACGTCGGCATCGGTATAGAATGGAGAGGTGTCGGCGTCGATGAAAAAGGGATGGATGCCTCGACCGGCAAGGTCTTGATTGAGATCGACACGCGCTACTTCCGCCCGACGGAGGTAGACCTCCTTCAGGGTAACCCGGAGAAGGCTGAGCGAGTGCTGGGCTGGCGGCGGAGGGTCTCGTTCGACGATCTAGTCAGACGGATGATCGAGTACGATCTGAGAATAGTGGATAAAGAACAGTCTATAAACGACGCCGGCTTTGACGTAGCCCACGCGCTGGAGGACAGATAGATCATGATGGACAAACCGCTTCACGTTCTGATATTGGCCGGCGGCAGCGGGACTCGCCTCTGGCCGCTTTCCAGGGAGGAGATGCCCAAGCAGTTTCTGTCGGTTTGCGGGGACAGCCTCACATTGCTTCAGCGAACCGCCAGCCGCATGACGGCGATGACCGCTCCGGAGCGCCTGCGCGTAGTGGCGTCCGGCAGATGGAAGCCGCTGATAAATCACCAACTGGCGGGAATCGGCCTCAAGGGGTCGGTTGTCATAGAGGAGCCGGAGGGGAAAAACACTGCGCCCGCGATAGCACTCGGAGTAGCCAGAATCGTCCTGGAAGGAGCCGGTGACGACGATCTAGTCCTGGTCTGCCCAAGCGACCACATCATAAGGGACGAAGCCGAGTTCTTCCGTGCGGCGGAGATGGCGGCGGCCGCCGCCTCAGAAGGCAGTCTCGTGACGTTTGGGATAAAGCCAACGTCGCCAGAGACAGGGTTCGGATACATAAAGACGTTCAAAACCTCCCGCCCCTGGCTCGATGTCGACATGTTCGTTGAAAAGCCGGACGAGAACACGGCGAGAGGATATCTCGAATCCGGGGACTACTACTGGAACGGAGGAATATTCTGCTTCAAGATCTCCGATATAATCTCGGCCTTCAACGACTACTTTCCGGAGATAGCCCCAATTTTTAAAGCCGGGCGAGAAGAGATGTCCAGATGGTTTCTGGCGTCCCCTCCGCAGTCGATAGATTACGCGATAATGGAGAAAGCCCGCAACATAGCCTGTGTTCCTCTCGACGCCGGTTGGTCGGACGTGGGCTCGTGGGATGCGGTTTATGACAATTCACAGCGCGACGAGAGCGAGAACGCCACGGTGGGCAATGTACGGCTTCAGGGCGGGCGCAACAATCTGGTGGTTGGGTACGACAGACTGATCTGCGGAGTCGACCTAGACTCTATGATAGTGATTGATACGCCGGATGCCATTTTCGTCTCTCCAAGAGGATCGTCGCAAAAACTTAGAAACGTCGTGAGGGACCTGTCGGAAGCTCATTACGAAGAGGTATCGGAGGCTCCTGTCAGCGCGCGCCAGTGGGGGGTCTACAATATACTCTCGAAGGGGCCGCGCCAGAAGATAAAGCGCCTGGAGGTCTCGCCAGGCAAGAGCCTCTCCCTTCAGTATCACATGCATCGCTCCGAACATTGGGTAGTGGTCAGCGGCACAGCCAGGGTGACAGTCCACGCGATAGGCGACGCGGACACCGCCAAGCCCCGCCTCGTTCACGAGGGCGAGAGCGTGTTCGTTCCAAAGGGATACGTCCACAGACTGGAGAACCCAGGAAAGGTTCCGCTCGAGATAATAGAGGTGCAGATCGGGGAGTATGTGGGTGAGGATGATATTGTACGAACTGCTGATTGAGGCGTGTTTAACACCAAGTTGCGTTCAATGGCAATCCGGCAAACCACACAGGGATTTATCCCCTTCGTTCAAGATCGCCTTGCCATAACATTCGTATGAACAAAGCCGCTTTTGACGAGATGATAGCGACTCAAAAATCCCACTGGTGGTTTAAGGGAAAGAGAAATGTGTGGAAGTGTCGTGGCTGTCGCTGAAAAACGCTGAATCCGCGAAGTGTGGCGATGTTTTTATAGGAGGAGGCCGCGATGATATCGATTTTATGCCCTTGTTACAATGAGGAGAAAGGATTATCGTTATTTTGGGAACGAATCAAGAACGTCATGGACGAGACGGGGGAGGAGTTCGAACTGGTCTTCGTCAACGACGGCAGCAGCGACGGCACGCTGTCAATATTACAAGG
>JAISLO010000159.1 GCA_031290815.1 Synergistaceae bacterium
CTGTTTACTGACGTGCTGGAGATTCACACGCTCGAATTGAGGAAGCTTCCAGAGAAGGCCGGATCTGACTCGAAAGAGAGCGAGCTTCTGAACTGGCTCCGGCTGATAAGGTCGGAGAGTGAGGAGGAGATCGAGATGCTGTCGACGAAGACGGAAGAGATACGGATGACCGTGGGCCGCCTGAAGCAGCTCAGCGAGGACGAACAGACGAGGATGATATACGAGGCGAGGGAACTTTATCTGATGGACGAGGCGGTAAGGCGAGAAGTGGCAGTGGCTGAAGCAGAGGCGAGAGGCGAAGCGAGGGGCGAGGCAAGAGGTGAGGCAAGAGGCGAGACTAGGGGCAGGGCTGAGGGCGAGGCGAGGGGCAAGCTTGAGGTCGCGCGTAAAATGCTTGCCCGCGGAATACCCATTAGCGACATCGTCGACATAACCGGGTTGAATGAGCGGGACATACTATCGCTCCAGTAATAGAAAGACCGGCGGGCAGTAAGATGCCGCCCGCCGTCGATTCTGATCGTACGCATCTACCCTCTCCTCGTAGTTACGAATGCTGCAAAATCTACCTGCAAGCGGGCCGGCCGCACTCGTAAGATTGGTGTTGAAACTGCTGCCATGTGAGAATAACTCTAATGAGACATATTTGCGACAGAAGGGCGATGTTTCTGCAATGGTTGATGAGACATTGAGGAGAGAGCTTCTGGACGTTCTTGAAAAGACCAAAGAATCCCTCCACGGCGGTATAGACCAGGTCGCTCGGATTCGCGACAATATTATGAACGTTCAAAAAGAGCTTCATGGTGAGCTCATGGAAGTGCGCAAGGAGGTAGGTGAGGTCATGGCCGCAAATGACGCCGTGACGAAAGCCTACAGGGAGGCGAGGAGCCAGATCTCGGAGGTTGCCCCAAATTCGAGGAACATTTTGAATGAGAAACTGTATGACGAGGCTGAGCGTTTCATGAGGCTGAGGGTCTCCTTCGGCGACAGGGAGGGCATTCTGAGAAAAAGGCGAGACGACCTCGATCGCGAGATGGCGCGAGTCGGGCGCGTGGCCGATCAGAGCGTGAGCATAATGAACAAGATGCGCCTCGCGATGGAAGTGATTGAAAATCAGGCAGATTCCTCCGACTACGTCAAAACGGCCGGCGACGCCCACACGGTGGACCTCGCGCTGCAGTTCGCCGAAAGGGAGAACAAGAGGCTGGCTCGGGAGATTCACGATGGTCCCATACAGCAGTTCGCGGCGACCGTGCTCTCGTTCGAATACCTGGAGAGGGTTGTGGCAGGCGGCGACAGGGATGCGATAATGGATGAGGTCAAGAGGATAAAGGCCCAGATTAGGGACACGCTGGGCGATTTCCGCGGGTTTCTGCTGCAGCTTCAGCCGGTGGGCCTCGAGAAGGGGCTTGGCCGCGCGATTAAACGCCTCGCCGAGAATTACAGGGAGCGTTACGGAGTGGAGTTCGAAGTCGAGACCACGCAGGAGGAGGATGGGTTCTCAGGAGTCCTCCGCTCGAATATGTTCCGAGTCGTTCAGGAGGCCGTGTCCAACGCCATGAGGCACGGAAAGGCGAGCAAGATCGGCGTGAAATACGGCTATTCAAAGAACTCGCTGTCGCTTGAGATTCAAGACAACGGCGGAGGCTTCGACATCGACACAGGCAAGGCGCTGGCGGCCGAGAGGGGTTCTTACGGGCTGTCCAACATGAACGAGCGCGTAAACTTTGTCAACGGCACCCTCAATATAAAGAGCAAGAAGGGTCACGGGACAAAGGTCATCATAAAAGCGCCCATAGGAGGAGAGGCTAATGGACAAGATCAGGATAGTTCTGGCTGACGATCACAGACTTTTTCGCGAAGGACTGCGCCGGCTGCTCGAACTGGAGAGCGACATCGAAATAGTGGGCGAGGCCAAAGACGGAGCCGAGGCGGTCGATCTGGTGATCGAGACCGACCCCGACATAGTGCTGCTCGATATCAACATGCCGCTCTTGGACGGAGGGCAGGTGATAAAACAACTCAAACGCGAGAAGAAGAGCCTCCGATGCAGGTTCATCGCGATAACGGCCTATGACGACGAGGAGCACATGGCGTCGATGTCGTCCTTGGGAATCAACGGATACGTCCTGAAGTCATCCAGCGCGCCCGACCTGGTCAAGGCGCTCCGCGCCGTCTACAACGGCGAGTCCTATGTCGATCCGAAGGTCGCCGGCAAGCTGCTCTCATCGTTCCAGAAGCGCAAGGCGGAGCAGGACGTCATGTTCCTTCTGACTCAGCGTGAAAAGGAAGTACTCTTCTGGCTCTCCCAGGGTTTCAACAACTCGGAGATATCCGACAAGATGACGCTCTCGGAGAAGACGGTGAAAAACCACGTCAGCCACCTGCTGAAAAAACTCGGGCTGAACGACAGGACACAGGCCGCCGTGCTTGCGTGGCGCATGGGGCTGGTCCAGTCCCCGGAGTCCGCTGCGCAAAAGCCCTGATTCAAAATTAATTTCCCCCAGAGAGTCAATATCCCTGGGGGAATTTTTTAGCGGAGGGGCAAAATTTTAGGGTTTTAAACTAATTCGAATTCGCGTTCATGTTCAGGTATTGCGACACGCTGGACATCTGCGCGTTGAGCTTCTGAATAGCCAGCTCCATGTTGGTGTACTGCTTGTACAGCGTCTCCTGTCTTTGGGCGAGCTGCATTTCGAGCCTGTCTATCTGATCCTGCAGCGACTCCATCTCCGTGTCGATGTTGTTCATGGCGGCGCTGATGCGGCCCTTGGTGATCGTCGTCCCACCCACCACGACCTGGCTGCTCGACGCCAGGTTGTCGACGTAGGAGTCCAGCCCCTTCATGAACGAGACCATCACGTTCGACATCTGCTGAGAGTCGTCGATGATCCCCTGGAAGAAAGCGTTCGGATCGAACTCGAGAAGCCCGCTCTTTCCGTAGTCGAGGCTCTCCGTCGTGAGCCCGTAGGACGAGAGCTGAATCTTGGCCGAGTCGTAGTGCATGTCGAGAAAATCAATGTCATATACCGCTCCGGACGATACGTTCCCCCATGCGTAGCTGGGAACGGGGGTGAACGTTACGGCCGACGGGTCGAACACGTATTTGACGTTGTAGGTGGTCCCCACGGCTGGAGATTTGCCACCGTCGAGCCACTCTATCTGGCTCACCATCACGCCGTTGTCGTCCTCGAAGGAGTTCAGCTTGTAGTCCTCGTTCTCCGTATAAGTCGTGCCCCCTGACGAGATGGTCAGTTGTCCGTTTATAGGAGGGGATGAATCCGGCACATAGTAAAGGTACGCGATTTTAGCGGTGCTGCGGGTCAGGGTGTCGTTATACGTCTCGGTCGTCTTTGTGCTGGACGGTTTTTTGATCACGAGCTGTCCGTTCGAGATCGTGACGTCGAGCCCCATACTGGCCTTCAACGACTGGACGCTCGTTACGCCGCCGCTGTTGACAACCGTGCCGTTGATGCCGGTGTTGAACTTCAGCTTTCTCTGGATGTCCTCCAGCGTGTCGGTGGGCGCCACGTCTATTCTGGAGACGTTTCCGCCGGAGTTTATGTAGAACGCCCCCTCCATGTTTATGGCCGCGTCGGGGTGCTGTACCTTTCTCGACCGGAGCGCGTTCGAGAGGGTCGAAACGGGGTTGGTGATCATGGTCCGGAGCTGGTTCTTGATGTTCCAGAGAAGCTGGTCGCCGTACAGGACGCCGAACACGGTTTTTGAGTTCTCGGAGTCGGCCATGAGGGACTGGAGGTAGTCGTCCTCCGTGTCGATCGTGTTCTTGTTGTACTTCTCGCTCAGGCGGTCGTTAATCAGGGTCATGACGTTGTTGTAGGCTTCGACGAACTTCTCCATCGCCTCTATCGCGCCGGAGGCGTCCTGAGTGATGTTCATGACAACGTGCCCCACGCCGAGCAGCTCCAGCTTGACGTTCGGTATCAGCTCTCCGCTGTCTGAGTCCTTGCTTATCTCGTTGTCAGGAACCGTGACGGGCACACCGTTTATGACCACCTCGGCGTCCTGGGCGGTGGTGATGAGAGTGGTAAGGGGGTCGGTGTCGAAGATGTAATTACCTGGAGATCCCGCGTCCTCAATCATGAATCCAAGCTGGACCAGAGCCGCGTTCGCGTTGCTAGCAGCGCCGTCTTCCTCCAAGTAGACCTTGTTGCGCGCGTATTCGTAGTCATCAGCGCTGGGTTTGATGAAGACGTAGTATTCGTCGCCGACTGCCGGATGTTTACCAGATCCTCCTGTTCCTGTTGGTGGTACGGTACCATTTCCCCATAAAATCTTGTAATTCCCAGAGACGTCATCAGTAATCACAAAATCATCCGTGCTTGAAACCGCCGTTGCTCCGACAACATATGTACCTTTGTACGTTTTGCCTTTATCGTCAGTGATGGAGAAATTGGTGCTTGGGTTAAACCCCACTCCGGACGGAGGAGGCTGCAGTTCGTCCTCAAGGGGGGTGGTAGAATCCACAGTGAATTTTGTGGAGAGCACGGTCTTGACCTCAATGGTATCGCCGTCGGCCGGGTGGTTGGCAAACTCATTGCCGAAAGAGTCGAAAGTTTCCCATCTTATGGCGCCGTTCGAAGGATTATAAGTATAATCTATGTTCTCCACGTAATTCCTGCCATCCGAGCTGACGGAGAGTAGTTGTGGAGGGTAAGGATAAGTGAGGTTGTTTAAGTCCCTCGGCACATATGTTACGTAGTCCTTTACCTTTGTGTTTGCAAGTGTCGGATGATTGTATTCAGCAGTTTGGATCTTGTTCGACATTGTGAGGTTTACGCCCTCTAGGGCGCCGGTCTTGTCCAACCCTGTCAGGGCGCTCTCGATTACCAGCCTGTTGTCGAATATCTTGGCCGTCGCCATCAGAGGCTGACCTTTCTGATCGGTCGCCTGCTGTATCTTGCTGTTTATGTCGGCGAGCGTGTCCTTTGCCTCAACGGTGATGCTCGCGACCTGTGTGTCCACGTGAATCCGGAACGTTCCGGTTATTCCCAGCGCTGTGGATGTGCTGTTCTGCCTTACTGAGACATAGCGCTGCGCCGTCGCGAGTTTATTGACCTCTATGTCCCACGACGCGATCTCGGCGTTGGCGTTGACCGTGGCCTTCGCAATGTCGGCCGCGTTGGTGGCGCCTCCAGCCTTGGGGCGCACTATGAACTCTGCGGTCTTGGCCTTGTACGTCGACTCGATGTTGAGCTGGAGCAACGTGTTCTGCAGCTTGCGGAATTCGCTCGCGAGCTCGCTGTAGAGCGATTTTTTGTAATCCAGCGTGTCTATCTTGCCCTGCCAGACCTTCGCGGGTTTTCTAGCCATTTCCAGCGTCTTCGTTATGATTTCATCCCAACCTATGCCGGAAGCTACCCCCGTGACTTGAAATGGCGTCTCAGCCATGTAAATCCCCCCTCAGTCGATGAATATATCCCTCATCAATTATCGGCTGTCGTCAAGTTTATCTGAAATGCCGTTATAGTCAAGGCAAAAAAATGTTTTTT
>JAISLO010000160.1 GCA_031290815.1 Synergistaceae bacterium
GATAGCTTTTTTGATAGAGGACTGTCCGCCCTCGGAACACATGTACTGATAGTTGGTGGAGAACACTACTCCAGGCTCTGTTTTGACGGCATCCACGACTGCGTCTATTTCGACAGTGCCCGCGATATTGCTTCCGCACCAGCAGACAAACACGCCGATTCTTTGCAATAATCTCACTTCCTCATTCGGTTTGTATCGGTTCCCGAAGCTTACTTGCTATACTTCCTGAAGGCGCTGACCAGCAGCTGCTGAGGCATTCGCTCGTCCAGCAGAGAGGGAATCATCTCGGCCTTCAGTCTGTTGCGGCCCCGCTCGCGTATTACCATCAGCCTGGCCGCTTCAATAAGGTTGGCCGGCTCCACGCCGCGAGGGCAGCGCTCTACGCAGGCAAAGCAGGACAGGCATTTCCACAATGATTTTGACTGCATCAGGGCAAGCACATCCCCCTCTTCCACCATGGAGACGAAGCGATGCGGGTGAATGTCCATCTCCGCGAACGATGGGCAGGTAGCGGAGCACTTGCCGCATTTCATACATTTTTTCGCGTTGACGCCGCTTACCTTGACGATAGTCTTAGTCTCCTCCGCTTCGTCAACAAGCATGAGCGAGCCCTCCCTCCACAGTTTTCAAACCCAGCGCCTGCGCGAGAAGCTCGGTGAAGTAATAAACCTGGACCTCTCCGGTTCCGTTTTCGTTCAAGTTGTACAGGCACAGAGGACACGCGGTGAGAACGGCTTCCGCTCCGCCGCTGGCGGCAGAGTGAGTGATTCGCCGCGACATATCCTGCGCTATCGATTTTTCCTCGACTGAGACATAGCCGCCGCAGCATTCGTTGCGATACGGATATTTCACGGGCTCCGCGCCAATGGCGGCTATGAAATCCTCCATGATGGACGGGTTCTCCGGGTTGTCGAATTGCATAACGGAGCTCGGCCGCAGCAACATACAGCCGTAATATGCCGCGATCTTTCTGCCGGACAGCGGATTCGTCACTTTCTCGCGGAGCTTGCCGAAACCTACCGCGTCGCGCAGCATTTCCAGGTAATGGATCACCTCTGTCTCTCCCGCGTAAGGTGTATCCAGCTGCATGTAATTATTGACCTTCATTCTCATTTCGGAGTCGGTTCGCATATCGTTGTTAACGCGCTTTATCACGTGATGACAGGCCGAACATAGCGTCAGCAGCGGCTGATCGCTCTGTTTCGCGCCGTCCAGCGCCCGGACCGCGGACAACTTAGTGGCGTATTCGTCCCTTGCCATAGGGTAGACCGCCCCGCAGCATTGCCACTCCGGCAACTCCTCCATAATGACGCCAAGAGCCTCAGCCGACAGCCTGGCGGCCTCGTCCAGGCTGGCAGCCCTCGTTTTGAGCGTACATCCAGGATAATAGCTAAATTTCATAACTTCTTCTCCAATCGTTTAAGTATTGGATGACACCTTCCTCTCCCTCGGGAGCGTATGCCCCGTTTTATACTCGGAGCGCCTAAAGACACGCTGTCCTTCAAATTCAGACATCCCTCCTTTTTTTCTTGAATAAAAAACGGATCCACGCAATTAAAACCTTAATCAGATGCCGGCGAAAAACGGTTTTATCGCCTCTGCGCTTTTATGAAGCGCTTCTTCCTCATTGGGCGCGAGTTTCGGCAGCAGATTGCCGGAGATGCCATTGGCGCCGATGGCAAATGGGAGACTCACGCAAACGCCGTCTATTCCGTACTGTCCGTTGAGCACATTGCCCACCGGCAGGATCTTATTGGTGTCGTTCAGTATGTTCTTGCAGATTTCACATACGGACAAGGCAATCGCGAAGAACGTGGCTCTCTTGTCCCTGATGACGCGGGCTCCGGCCTCGCGAACGTCTTTTAAAACTTCTTCCTTCCACGTGGGGCTCTTCTCTCCGGCGTGCTGTTCGACATACGTTGCGGCGTTCACCCCAAAGATGGAGGACAGGGACCATGGGATGAACGATGTGTCGCCATGCTCGCCCAGCACATAGGCGTCGATATTTGCGTAGCTCACTCCTATGCGATCGGAAAGAATGGCGCGCAGTCTGGAAGTGTCGAGCAGGGTTCCGGATCCTATCACTTTGCTTGCGGGCATGCCTGAGAGCTTGGTGACGGCGTAAGTCAGGATGTCGACTGGGTTGCTCACGACGACATAGATCGCGTCCGGCGCGTTTTTGACTATTGGGGGGACGACGTCCTCCTTGAAGAGAGCCACGTTAGTGTTGACGAGGTCGATGCGGGTCATTCCAGGCTGGCGGGGCTTGCCGAGAGTAAAGATCACGATGTCCGAACCGGCTGTGTCCTCGTATTCTCCAGAGTAAATCTTGAAGGGCGAGGGGACGAACGGCGCGCCCTGAATGATGTCCGCCGCCTCGCCAAACGCCTTTTCCTTGAAGATATCGATCAAGACGATCTCTGAAGCGATGCCTTGGATTGCCAGCGCGTACGCGGTGGTGGCTCCGACGTTTCCCGCCCCGAGTATTGATATTTTTTTGCTCTTTGCCATTGAAACTCCTCCTCGTGATTTTATTTTTGTCTGAACAAAAACCTGGCTGAGAACGCAATGGTCGTCTAGCTATATAAATGCGTTTAAGCGTGAACATGACAAACCTTATTAAGAAAAGACTGATTTATGCAGGGGCCTGCAGGATACGGCTTAATTCCATTTTGGGCTATTAATATCAGCTTTCCCTGGTTCTTAATCATATCACAATAATGTTTTTCATCACACAGCCACCCTGCGCTTTAAGCAGAGCGTTACTCGGCGTTCTTCCTATATCTTCCGTTCGATACATTCTCTCACAGGCTGTGTCATATTTTACCATGATAATCATTGTTAGTTTTAACTATATATGTCTCGAATATGAAAAAATATTATTATAGATAATAATAGATTTTAGTTGGGAGACTCGCGTGATGATCCGATATCATAAGCGGCGCTCCGGACTATACGCAAGTCTCCCTTTATATCGTGGACACATGGTTCCGCTGCGAGGTTGAGTTTCTATTTGGCAAAGAAGCCCAAAAGATTTACTTCCCGTAATAAACCTTCAAGTATATGGCCTTCAGCTCCTCAAGGCGGGGATATCTCGGGTTTGCGCCTGTACACTGGTCGTCGAACGCCTGTTCAGTCATCTCGTCCAGCCTGTTCAAGAAGTCCTGTTCGTCGATGCCATAATCTTTTATGGTTTTCTTGATCCCGACCTTGACCTTCAGGTTTTCAATCGCTGAAATCAGGGATTCTAACTTCTCGTTGTCGTTATTGCCCTTCAGTCCGAGATAGTCCGCGATCTCGGCATAGCGGGCAAGCGTGTTCGGATACGGGTACTGAGAGAACGTGCCCATGATCGACGGAACCTCGGCCGCGTTGAAGCGCATCACATCTGTGATGAGAAGCGCGTTCGCGATCCCGTGCGGCAGGTGGTGGAAAGCGCCGAGCTTGTGGGCCAGTGAGTGACATATTCCCAGAAACGCGTTTGCGAACGCCATACCTGCCATTGTGGCCGCGTGTCCCATCTTTTCCCGCGCGATTGGGTCGTTTTGGCCGTTTTCGTAGGCCTTGGGGAGGTACTCGAAAATTACCTTGAGAGCCCGAAGCGCGAGCCCGTCAGTGAAGTCGGTCGCGAGCATGGAAGCGTATGCCTCGACCGCGTGGGTGACCGCGTCTATTCCGGATGCGGCCGTCAATCCCTTGGGCGCCGACATCATCATATCCGCGTCGATTATAGCCATGTCTGGCATGAGTTCATAGTCGGCGAGCGGGTACTTCGTGCCCGTCGTCTCGTCCGTGATGACAGCGAACGGCGTGACCTCTGAACCGGTGCCTGCCGACGTCGGAATCGCTATGAAGTATGCTTTTTCTCCCATCTTTGGGAAGAAATAAACCCTCTTGCGGATATCGATGAAGCGCATCGCCATATCGAGGAAATCAGCTTCGGGGTGCTCATACATGACCCACATGATCTTGCCCGCGTCCATCGCGGAACCGCCGCCTATGGCTATTATCACGTCAGGGCCGAACGCCCTCATCGCGGCGGCTCCAAGTTTGGCCGTTCCAAGCGTTGGATCAGGCTGAACGTCGTAGTAAGTCGTGTGCTGGATGCCCATTTCGTCCAGTCTGTCTGTGACGGTTTTCGTGTATCCGTTGCTGTAAAGGAAGTTGTCTGTCACTATGAACGCCTTCTTTTTGCCCAAGACGTTTTTCAGTTCGGCGAGGGCCACCGGAATGCAGCCCTTCTTGAAGTAGACCTTATCGGGTGATCTGAACCATAGCATATTCTCTCTCCTCTCGGCGACGGTCTTTCTGTTTATGAGGTGCTTGACTCCAACGTTTTCGGACACGGAGTTGCCGCCCCATGAGCCGTAGCCAAGCGTGAGCGACGGCAGGAGCTTGAAGTTGTAGAGATCTCCGATCGCGCCCTGTGACGATGGCGTATTTATTAGGATACGGCCCGTCTTCATGCGGGATTCGAACTCCTTCACCTTTTCCTTTTCAGTGCTGGTGTTTGTGTAGAGAACCGACGTGTGTCCGGCGCCCCCGTCTTTGACGAGCTTCTCGGCCTTGTTGAGCGCGTCCGCGAAGTCCTTTGCCCGGTACAGCGCGAGCACCGGCGAGAGCTTTTCGTGCGCGAACTCCTCAGTGGGCTCCACGCTGTCGACCTCGCCTATCAGGACTCTGGTTTCCTTGGGGATGTTCAAGCCGGCCCACTCGGCTATCTCCCATGCCGGATGTCCGACTATCTTGGCGTTCAGCCCGGAAGTCGCGCCGTTGGGGAACATGATTTTCCGCACCTTGTCGAGCTCCTCGCCCTTCTTCAAAATGTAGCAGCCACGGCGGGCGAACTCCTCTCTGACCTCGTCGTAAACCTTATCGCAGACGACGGCCGACTGTTCGGACGCGCAGATCATGCCGTAGTCAAAGCTCTTTGAGTGTATTATTGAATTGACGGCCACCTTCACGTCGGCGGCATCGTCGATTATCGCCGGCGTGTTGCCTGGGCCGACGCCCAGCGCGGGTTTGCCTGACGAATACGCTGCTTTGACCATCGCTGGCCCGCCTGTCGCCAGGATGATGTCCGCGTTCTTCATGACGATGTTTGTCAATTCAAGCGATGGTATGTCCACCCACCCTATGATGTTCTCTGGCGCTCCAGCCTTCACCGCAGCTTCGAGGAGTATCCTCGCGGCTTCCGTGGTGCATTTTTTCGCTGCGGGGTGAGGGCTTATCACGATGCCATTCCTGGTTTTCAGGGATATCAGGATTTTGAATATAGCCGTCGAAGTCGGGTTCGTAGTCGGGATGACCGCGCCCACAACGCCCAGAGGCTCCGCTATGACCTTGGTTCCGAACGAAGAGTCCTCCTCTATGACTCCGCAGGTCTTGGTGTACCTCCACGCGTTGTACATGTGTTCTGAGGCATAGTGATTTTTGATTACCTTGTCCACAACGATGCCCCTGCCGGTCTCCTCAACAGCCAATTTAGCCAGCAAAATGCGATTGCGGTCCCCGGCCATTGCCGCCGCCTGAAAGATCTTGTCTACTTGTTCCTGGGTGTACGTAGAGAAAATCTTCTGGGCTTCACTGACCTCGGCGAACTTCCTCTCCAACGCCTCCGCATTGTCGATCAGCCCGCTCCGCGCTGCAGCGCCCTTCTTGCCCTTGCCGGCGCTTTCGTTTTGCACGATTGCTTCTTCCACATGAATCGCCTCCCGTGATTTTTTGATGCATCCACATTCGCCAAGGTGCGGCTATTTGGAAATATGTTGGTCAGTGATCGCTAATGACGCGGCCATCGCCGCAGAAAAGGTAATTACCAGAATACCCAGAGTAAGGCAGACGCCAACAGCGCCGCAGGATCCTGCGTTTCGTTATTTGCGGCTTCGTAACGCAAAATACTCAAAAGAGAAAGTTTAAAGATTTATGCTCCAATAGGGGTAAGTGGGGCATAGGTTTTCTTTCCTTAAATACTTTTTGATTTCAATCGCGCCATAATGACGAGCTTGGTGGTTTCAGATCAGTAAATCCTTCACTCCTGAATTAACGCTCTGACTATAAGTAACGGTTTGAGAATTTTTGTTCTGTCATTATTGTGCCCTCCTTTTGAGAATTTCATGATAGGAATTTAGTCTGCATCCCACATTTCGCAGTTCTGATTTTCAGGCGGTGATTTTTATCTTGAGGCCTTTGATTAGAATAGATCAAACGGAAAATTCGCACGAATAGGGGCAAATTATTCGATCCATGGTGACTTTGTGTGTTTTTTATGCCGGGTGCACTAAAAAACGGGAGGGTCGCAAGGCCCTCCCGCACGGGAGCAGAATGGGTTTTGATTTTAGCTTTGAATCGCTTTTACTGACGCCTCATCCTTTAGAACGTTATGTACGTACGGAACTGAATGATATGATCGTCGTCTACATACGGATTGGCAAGGCGAGAACCAGTATTGCCGTTGGTGTTGCCGTAGTCGATGTTGTCATAAAAGAGTTCGAACAAGATCGCAGGTGTGTACTGATACCCTACGCCGACGGTCCAGTTGGTTGCGTTGTCCAAATTGATCGTGTCGAAGTCGGCCTGCGCGTAGCGGAGGAATGTATTCCACTTGTCGTTCCACTGCTGGTTGGCGCGGATGAGCCAAACTGTAGTTGTATTGGTGTTCCAAGGCTTGTTCCACAGGATCTCCGCCCCGCCCCAAGCGTACGGATTGGGACCAAAACTTGGGCCCTTTGAATTGCCAACGGCGCCGGCGAACCTGATGAAGTTATTGTCGATCTGGGCATACTCCAGCCAAAGGGAGGTGAACTTGAGCGCCTCCTGATCCACGTCCAAGATGGCCTTCCAAGCTGTAGCGGAATCGTCATAGCCTGCGGCGCCTGTGGAAGAGCTGCTCGCGCCCCGAGCCAAAGTCTCTCCCTGGCTCTGCCAGTAATAGAGGCCCTTCAGTTCCACTGTCGGGATGAAGCGGAAGCCCAGGTACGCGCCGTAGGTGGCGAGGTCCGTGTCGGAATCCGCGCCAGTGCCTTTGTAATTCTCAATCTCATCGTCGGTGAGGTGCCAATACCCCAGCAGACCGGCGCGCAGCTTCTCGTTGAAGTTGAGGTTGATGTTCGCGGCGATGAGGAATGGTGATAGTCAAGAAAAATGTTGATGAATTCCACCAATGCGTCAAATTTCAAGCAAATCGTGGGTCTTAGTCTCTTCGATGCTGAAAAAGCGTCCGTTCATGCCGCAGAGCTTGGCATAGATTTCGTCAACAAGATATTTTGAACC
>JAISLO010000161.1 GCA_031290815.1 Synergistaceae bacterium
AGGTCCCGCAGAGACGAGGCGAGCGCGGCGCATATCGAGAGGTCCGAAGCCGGATCCTGAACATCGAGTCCGCCGGCGACGTTTAAATACACGTCGCAGCTCCTCGAAAATATGCCGCATCTCCGCTCGAGAACGGCAAGCAAGAGCTGCAGTCTGTTCGTCTCTATGCCCCTCGACGTGCGCTTTGGGTAGGGAAACGGCGTGGAACACGAGAGCGCCTGTATCTCGGCCAGTATGGGCCGTGAGCCCTCGAGCGCCACTCCCGCAGCGACTCCGGGTGAGGGGCGCTGAGAGGAGCTCCAGAACAGCCTGCTCGGGTCTAGGACGGGAGTCAAACCGCGCTCGGTCATCTCGAATATCCCCAGCTCATCCGTGCTGCCAAAGCGGTTCTTCTCCGCCCTCAGCAGCCTGTGGCGCGATGTCCTCTCGCCGGAGAAGAGCAGCACCACGTCGACCAGATGCTCCAGCGTCTTCGGTCCGGCAATCTGCCCCTGTTTAGTGATGTGACCGACCATCACCGATGGTATGCCGCCCGACTTGGCGACCTCGGACACCCTCGATGCTACCATCCTCACCTGTCCGGGCGAACCGGCCCATCCGCTCTCGTCATCCAGCCTGAACGACTGGACCGAATCGATGACGAGGAATTCATAGCCCTTCGCTGTCTCCAGCATGGACAACAGATCCGCCTCACAGAGCAGGTCGAAGTTCCTCTCGACCAAGCTCAGCCGGCGCGCCCTTAGCGCGAGCTGTCCTGCGGATTCCTCCCCGGATATGTACAGGACCCTGCGCCCGGCGCGAGCCATACACGCGCACGCCTGCATGAGCAGCGTCGACTTTCCGACTCCCGGCTCGCCCCCAAGCAGAACGACCCCTCCAAGCACCCAACCGCCGCCCGTGACCCTGTCGAGCTCGTCTATTCCAGACGAAATCCGCCTCTCTGGGGACACGTCCACGCTCGCTATGGCCGACGCCCTGACCTCTGAGATCACACCCGCCCTGTTCTCCTTCAGCGGGGTCTCCTCCGCCATAGTCCCCCACTCCCCGCACCCAGGGCATCTGCCGACGAGGGTAAGGCTCACGCAGCCGCATTCCGAGCACCTGAAGCGAGTAATGTTCTTTTTAGCCACGGCTCGTCAGATCCGCGAACGCCCGAACAAGCCCGGATGCGGCGGGCGGCGTTTTTCCAGGTTTGTCCGGCATGAGTCCTCTCAAAGACACGGCTTGATCCCCGCCTCGTACAGGAGCCCGACCGTGTAGAACATGCTCTTTGCGGTCAGCAGCAGCGGTATATCGCTCTCCACGGCCTGCGAAATCGTCATGTCCGGAGGTTGTTTTCCATTGACGAAGAGAACAGCCGGTATCTCCATCAACTGGGCGGTCTCCAGAGTCTCGAAGCCGGCGAGGCCAGTTATGAGCAGCGCGCCCGGATAGCAGAACGCGATCACGTCGCTCATGAGATCGCTTGCATACGCATAAGGCACCGAGACAGAATCCAGTTTTTCCCCTCCGCAGAGCACCTTGGAGTCTAGTATGGCGACAATATCGTTTAACGTCAAATTACTCAACCCCCAAACATTATTATGATCGGACATTCGTCTCCCCTACTCGGACGCCTCCGATGAAAAGACCTCGACCCTCCCGAATGACTTGAATCCCCGTTTCTCTATCCTGAGCACGCCAAAACTTCTGGAGACGGGACGATGGGTCGCAGGGTTTATCGAAATGTCCTCGTCCATCAGAGGAATGCCGCTCGTCGCAGCCAGCGCGCTCGCAAGAGGTTGAATCCTGTTGGACGCCGTCTCCATGTGAGCGGCGATCACCCACTTGGCTAGGGCGAAGGCCTTAGCGGCCGCCACGGTATCCTCAGGGTCGACGTTGAGCATGTCTCGAACCTTGATGGCTATATTCCTCCTCCCCACGTCGTTTCTGATCAGGAGCACGTCCTTGTCCACAAGTATCAAGCCCTCGGCATCGAGCAGTATCCGGTGCTGATTTCCGGCGTAATAAACGACCGATCCGCTAGACTTGACGTGGATGGTTCTCCAGATCGACAGCGCCGCCATGGCGTCAAGCCAGCAGGTGAAGACCTCGAAGCCGCCGGCCTCGGCGTTCCTCACCTGGGAGTTGAACTGATCCTGTCTGTAGGCCGAAACGGACATGTCGACGGCCCCGATTCCCCTGGCCGCGAGAAATTTCGTGTTCAGCTCGGCGCCCTTCGCGAGTTTCTCGGACATCATATCGGTCATCACCGCGACTTTTTTCTGTGGTTCCTCCGCCGCCGCGACCTCGGCCAGAGCGTTGGCCCTGGCGAAATACGGCAGGTCCAACGCGAAGAGATATGGATTGACCACGCCGGCCGCGCTGTCGATTATGGCCAGGTCCTCTCCCCCTGCAAAATCGACCGGCGGACCGTTCGATGTGCACAGGCGCATGAGGGCTTCGTCCATTTCTCCGCCGCCGAAGCTGACTATCACTCCGGCACCCATGGAGCGCCATGCCGCCATTCGTTCATTCAGCCCGGAGGGCCGAGAAATGCTCGAGAACATGAACGTGACCTCATGGCCCCGTATGGCGTCCCGCCGAAGCGAAATTTCCCTTTCCGCCGAGCGCATCGCGGCCTTTATCGACCTGCCGGACGGAGAGTCCCAGCCCTCCGGAGGGGGCACCACGACGACCGGCCACGCCCAGCCCTCCTTCACGCCCGAAAGACTGTCCTCCGGAAACGGGCTCCCGGCGCCGGCGACGCCCGGAATCAAGCAGAACAGCAGGATAAGCGCCGACAGGAATGACAATATTTTTACTCTGAGCGCCGCCTCGCCGTAACGCATCGGATTACGCCACCTCCCCATCATGATTTCGAGATTTTCCCTCATGCCCGTCAAGTTGTCAGCAGCAGCCCGACGGTCATATTTTCTTTTTATGCCTCGCCCTCAGCTCGCCCACTACCTCGTCGAGCGGGACCCCTGCCGAAATGCACGCGACCAGCAGATGGTATAGGAGATCGGCGGCTTCGTAACGAAATTCGTCCCGCCCGCCCGCCGCGAGGGCCAGCGCCGTCTCCACGCCCTCCTCTCCCACCTTCTGCGCCACGCGCTGTCTTCCGCTCGCAAGCAGCCTGGCGGTGTAACTCTCTTCCGGAGAATCCTGTCCTCGCGCCTCCAGGTACCTGTAAAGCTCAGACATGAATGTTCCCGCGCCCTGGAGATTGTCCGTACCGAGGAGTGTCTGGAAGAAACATGTCCGTCTCCCGGTGTGGCAGGCTGGACCAGCCGGTTCGACGAGCGCGAGCAGGGTGTCCCCGTCGCAGTCGACTCGGATCTCTGAGACTTTCATCCTGCTGCCGCTCATAGCCCCCTTGTGCCATATCTCCCCGCGCGAGCGGCTCCACAGAACGAGCTCGCCGCTCTCGGCCGTCCTGCGCAGCGCCTCTTCGTTCGCCCAGGCGGTCATCAGAACCTCCGCCGTGTTTACATCTTGCACAACCACGGTCACGAGACCCCGCTCATCAAATTTTATCATTTTCATCCTGTCAGTAAAATCACAATAAACCATGCCTCAACGTCCTTCTCCAAAGCGCCTGCCGCGCGTCTATTCCTTTGCGATTCTGATCGCCTCTTCGAGGTCGAAATCTCCCTCGTAAAGGGCCTTCCCCACGACGGCCCCGGCGACCCCTACCTCCTTCAGCTTCAATATGTCTTCCAGCGTTGTCACGCCGCCCGCCGCCACTATTCTCGTCGTGTCGCTCACGAGCGGCTTGTATATCTCGATGTTGGGGCCGCTTAAGGTTCCGTCGTTGTCCACCGACGTGACCAGAAACGTCCTGAATCCGGCGGAATAAAGCTTCGCGAGGCACTTGCTCGGCGTCATCCCGGTGTACTCGTACCACCCGGACATGACGACCTTGTTGTCCTTCACGTCTATCGCCGGCATCAGCGAGGTATTGAATGTCTGATACAGCTCCAGAGCCATGTCATCCCTTTTGAAGAGGATGCTCCCTACCATGGCTCTCCACGCGCCGGCGCGTATCGCGTCGGTTATCGCTCCTCTGCTGCGAAGGCCTCCGCCGTA
This sequence comes from Synergistaceae bacterium, assembly GCA_031290815.1. Classification (GTDB taxonomy): domain Bacteria; phylum Synergistota; class Synergistia; order Synergistales; family Synergistaceae; genus JAIRWR01. The sequence continues at coordinate 4,072 of JAISLO010000161.1, forward strand.
CTCAACGAACATGCCCAGCCGCCCGATCTTGGCCAAAATGTCGAGATGCCTGGGGTAGCCCATCTGCGCTCCCTCCAGGTCGACCACGTGCAGGTGGGTGCACCCCTTCTGGACAAACGACGTCGCCAGCGCATAGGGGTCCTCGTCATACGAGGTCCTGTTGTTGAAATCACCCTTTGTCAGCCTGACGACCTTTCCCTTGTAAAGATCTATCGCAGGGAGGATGATCAAATCCACTCCCCCTTTGTGCTGGGGGCGATGTCCGCTGGAGAGAGGGCCATGTCCAGCGCCGTTCCAACCCCTTTGAAGACGGCCTCCGCGGCGTGGTGCGAGTTGTCGGCGGCGAGCAGGGCTACGTGCAGCGTGGATCTCGACTCGCGGCAAAACCCGCGGAAGAACTCGGGGACCAGTTCGAGGTCAAAATCACCGCACCGGTCGGCAGGAAATCTCCCCTCCCAGTACAGCCCGCCCCGCCCGCTGATATCCAGCGCCACCCGGGCGAGCGAGCCATCCATCGGGAGAAGGCACCACCCGTATCTTCTCCTGTTCATCTCCTTGGAGGCGATCATTTTGAGCAGCGCCATCCCGGCCGCTATTCCAATGTCCTCGACTATGTGATGAGAGTCCACATGCATGTCTCCAGACGCCTCGACCGCAAGTCCCAGGCGGCCTCTGTGCGACATCAGGTCGAGCATGTGAGCGAGGAATCCGCACGGAATTCTCACCCCTCCTTCGACTGGCTCGGACGGATGCGAGATCGACAGGGTCACGGACGTCTCCTTCGTGTTACGGGTTATGCTTGACATATCCCCACCACCTCGAAGCTGATTTGTTGTCTCGGGCGCCGGAGGGCAAAGATCCAAAACGCGGACAGGGCCCATATTAAAAAAACGGCTGAATCTCCGTTTTTATCGATTTAATCAGCGTTTTCCCCGTTCTCTCCGCCGCTCGATACGAAATCTTCCACGGCCTCCACTACGGATCTCAGCGAGCCCCATCTGAGCTGAAGAGCTCCAAACCCGGCGACCAGCCGCAGGGAGACCTCGGCGGTGCGTTTTATCACTGCGAGACCGTTTGCCCTGAGCGTACCGCCGGTCTGAACTATGTCGAATATGCAGTCGGCCAGGCCCAAGGCCGGCGCGAGCTCCACGGAGCCGTTCAGGTAAAGTGTCCTGATCTGAACCCCCCATGCCGCAAAGGTCCTCCGCGCGGTCCTCTGATATTTGGTGCCGACGCGGAGCCCCATGAGACTGCTCGCGTGGCCCGAAAAACGCCTGGCGAGCTCCTCCGGACCGGCCACTGCCATATAGCATCTGCCGCGCCCGGTATCCAGAAGCTCGGTCAGGTCCGCATCCGATTCCTCTGTCACGTCGCTGCCGACCAGGGCGAGATCCGCCACGCCCTGAGAGACGAGCGTTGGTATGTCAGAGGGCTTGCCCATGAGAAAGCGATATTCCCCCTCGTCGATCACGAGGTTTCTGCCGGCGTCCTTCAGCCGGCCCACCGGCAAACCGGCGCCCTGTATTATCTCCACGCACGAGTCGAACGACCTGCCGGTCGGAAGGGCTATGACAGGCATCAGAGCGCGCCCCCAACGGAATCCGGCCGTGTTCTTCCCCCGGTGGAGACGTCGACGGCATAATCATCCCGGAGGTTCACCCACCAGCGGCAGCCCCTCGACACAGCGAAGTTTCTGGATTCGAGATCGTCGGGGTTCCAGCTTATCTCGAACGATATTCCCCTCTCGGCGAGGCCGGACGCATATCTCAGGGATTCCGACGGGGACAGGTTCCCGGACCAGATCATCACTCGGGCCGGACGCGCCTCGGGACGGCGGGCAAGCGCGAGTTCCCTCAGGCTCAGCCCGAATCCCACCGCCTGGCACGAGAAGCGCACGTCGGACAGCAGCCCCTCGTACCTGCCGCCTCCGCCGAGGAATCCGCCATCCCCGGAGGCATACACGTTGAATATGGGACCTCGGTAGTATCCCAAGTCCCTTATAAAACCCAGATCTATCCTCACCCTGTCGCGGTATCCAAGGTGTTCGAGCGACGAGCAGATCTCGCGCAGCGAGTGCAGGGGCGTCCTGGAGCCGACGATCTCCTCCGCCCCGTCCAGAATTTCGTCCGGTCCCTTGAGCTTGGGCAGTTTAGAGAGGATCTCCCTGTCAGCCTCAGTGATCCCGTCCGCTCCGTTCACTATGCGGCAATAAGCCGAATATTCGCCGTTCTGCAGCCTCTCGACAAGCTGATCGGCGATGTTTCCGGGGAGATTCGCGAAGAGCCTCGGGACGATGGACGAGTCGCCGAGCACTATGACGGACTCCGTGAGGCCCAAGGAGTCCAGAGCCTTCATGAGGAGCGCCAGCACCTCGACGTCGGAGCCTATTCCCTCCCAGCCGAGCAGTTCGACCCCAACCTGCGTGTCCTCGAGGTTTTCCCTCGGCGGTCGGGGGACGGCAAACACCCTGTCCGCGTAGCAGAGCCTCAGCGGAAACTCCTCCGGCGCGTAATGCAACGCCATATATGAGAGCGCCGACAGGGTTATATCCGCCCTCATGCAGCACGGGTCTCCAAACGGACTGTTTAACGAGATGATCCTCTCGCGGCGTCTTCTCGGAAGGTTCTTCATCACTCCCTCGAGCAGCTGAAACTCGGCGGGGTTGAATGGGTTGTAACCGTATGACGCGAACATTCCCATCGTTTTATTTCTGCATTCCTCCATGCAGCGGGCAAGCTCTCCGCCGATACTTGCGCACCCCCTGGGGGTAATGTTCATCAACCCGCAGCTCCTTCCCTATTCACTCATCCTCAAAGAACTTCTCATCGTTCCCGCCGTTATTTCGAGGAATCTTGCGCGCGGCGCATTTTTGATGATATCATGAGGAATGTAAAGTTGCAATTGGAGCCGAGCACTATCTGCGGAAGGCAGGCGAGTCCGGCTTCAAAAATCGATAAATTTAGTCTTATCGATTCAAAGCGCATTTTACTATAAAAATATACGGAGGTGTCCCGTTGGTTCCATTTCAGATCGCCGGAGAGCCCGGCTTGAAACGCGGTGAGCCCTCGGGTTCCGAGAGCTCTTTCTCATTCGGCCCGGACTGTCTTATATTCGACGTGGACGGTGTGCTCATAAACACCGATAAGTCCTTCCCGGAGGCAATCCGGAGGACGGTCAGGGGAGAGTGGGCGCTTGCGGGGTACGAAGCGGACGACGCTGGGTATTCCGATGCTTGCAACGCCGTCTTCAAACAACACGGCTCCTTCAACGACGACTACGACATAGCGTGGACACTGCTCAACGCAGCAGCGTCGAGGAGCGCGGGAGGGCGCGGTCCCCGCAGGCTGTCGGAGGCTATCCCGTCACCGGAAGAGTTGCGCGTTATAATAAGCGGCTGCCCGGAGGACTCGGTCGAATGGACCCGCCGTTCGTTCGGGGACGAGTTCCCCAGGGAGCGCGTCCGAAGAGTGTGCGCCGACGCCTACTTCGGGAATGATGACAGCGCCGGGACGTTCAAACTGGAGTCGCCTATCCTGGACGCGGATTGGAAGTCCCTGCCTCTGCCGGCTTATATCTACACGGGCAGGGATATGAGAGAGTGGGAATTGGCGCGCAAAGTCCTCTCGTGGGAGGATTTTCCGGATGAAAGGGTGATAAACTCCGACTCGGGGATACGCAAGCCCTCGCCGGAGGGGATTCTGCGCATCTGCAAAAGATTCGGGCACGACAGGCCCGCGTTCTTCGGAGACACCGCAAGCGACAGGCTTGCGCAGTCGGCGTCCGGGATGGGCTGGTTTGTCGCCGTCGGCGGCATATTAAAGGATGATAAATTGTGGTTTAAAAGCGTCCCAGAGGCGTTATCAATATTGATGGGGTGGTCGAGATGAAGAAGGTTGGAGACGAAACGGCAAATAATTACTATTTCAGAAGGCTGGTGAGGTCGGAGGTATTGTCTCTGGAGGAGTACTCCGCTGGACCTGCGCCAAGTTCCGAGGACGCCGTCAGGATATCGGCGAACGAAAACGGATTCGGCCCGGCGCCTGCGGTGCGCGACGCCGTATTGAACTATCTGGGCGGCAAGTCCGAGCTGTACAGATATCCGGACAGCAGCTGCTCGGCGCTGCGGGATGAGCTGTCGGTGAAACACGGCCTGCCGCCGGAGTGGTTTTTCGTCGGCAACGGGCTGGACGACGTGATAAGCACCATAGGGATGACGTTCCTCAGCCCCGGCGACGAGGTGGTGATGCCGGCTTTGAGCTTTGTCATGTACGAGAGCGCGGCCAGGCTCCCCGGCGCGAACCCTGTGATGATCCCAATGAAGCCGGACATGTCGATCGACGTCGCGGCAATGGCCTCCTCCGTCACGAGCACGACCAAGATGCTCATACTGTGCAGCCCGAACAATCCCACCGGAACGATAGTCCGCACGGGCGAGTTCGTCAACCTGCTGGACGCGCTGTCCCAGATGCCGGCTCAGCCGCTCCTAGTGATTGATCAGGCCTATGCGGACTTCGTCGATCCCGACGAGGACTATCCGAACGTGATAAGCCGCATAGAGAATTACAACAACGTCATGGTCCTCCGAACGTTCTCCAAGATGTCGGCTTTAGCCGGCCTTCGCATAGGCTACGCCGTCGCTCACCCATCCCTCCTGAGCTATATGTACAGGGTCCGCCTGCCCTATACCGTCAACTCTCTAGCTCAGACGGCTGCCCTCGCCGACCTCCGCGAGGAGTCGGCGGCCGAGCACAGGCTGGCCGCGAAAAAACGCATCGGCGCAAACAGGGAGAAGCTGGAAAAGTTCTTCGAACAAGAGGGAATTTCGTTCGT
>JAISLO010000162.1 GCA_031290815.1 Synergistaceae bacterium
GACCAAATCATGAAGTTTATCTCCGAATATACAATGGATCGGTTTTTCCTGATCGGAGTGCAGAACGTCAGCGTCCGTTCCTGGATTGCCCGCGAGCTGGTCAGCAATCTCCTGGCGCATCGCGAGTATTCAAGCTCTTTTATGTCACGGGTAATCATTGAGAAAGAACGGATATTTACGGAGAACTGGAATCGATCCCAGATGTTCGGAAGACTTGATCCTGACAATTTTACTCCGCGCTCGAAGAATCCTATCATCGCCCGCTTTTTCGTCAATATTGGTTATGCCGATGAACTCGGCTCCGGAATGCGAAATCTGTACCGATACACGCGAATTTATACTGGCGGGGCGGAACCGGAGTTGATCGAAGGAGACATTTTCCGAGCGATCATACCGTTGGGCGCAAACGATCCTGCAAAAATAAACGATTCGCTCAATTCGCTCAATTCGCTCAAAAATCCGCTCAATCCGCTCATGGATTCGCTCACGGATGTAGAAAGAGCGTTTCTTTCCACTTTATTACCCTATTTTGCCAAACATGAATGGATTGATAACGCAATGGCACGGGAATATGCTGTCGTCTCTCCAGCAACGATCAGACGCTACATGAAGCGACTTGTGGAGGTAGGCGTTTTGGAAGCGCGTGGAACGACGAAAAGCAGGCGGTATCGCTTGCTCTCCGCAGAAAGGGACATCTGAGTATGTTGTCATCCGTCATACTCACCCACCGATTGGAAGAGAACATCACGGAAAGCGTGGAAATATCCCAATGACTAACGAAACAAAACAAATCCATTGCTCCGCGAATCAGCGGAGCGCGGAAAGAACTACTCTCGAAGTACGCTATGGCGGCAGGAATTTTGTACGTGGTAATGAGCGTATCAGAGTTTGTGACGTATCGATTTTGAGAGGTGGAATAATGGCTTACAAAGCTCCTTTCAATATAGCGGTTCAAGAGGAGATGCCCTCGGCCGATTTGGCACAATCCTTTTGTTGTGTTCGCCCGCAAACGACGTTTGAAGTTCGTTTCATCGATTTAATCCGCGCTCCCTCATATTCATGCTAGAATGGACGTGATCGATGATCCTCGTTCCAAGGGACGAGGCGCGATGAATTGTCACGAGGAGGGAAACGCACGATGAAGAAACTGCTTGAAGTTGTCTTTGCCGTTGTAATAATTGCTCTCATTGGCTGTTACCTGATGTTAGACGCTGGAGACGGCGTCTCGGCTCAGGGCAAGGCGGGGGCGCAAAGCCAGAACGCCTCCCAGTCCGCTGTGCCGGAGACTCTCCCGGAAAAGAGCGCGGACATATCTCCAGATATACCAATTTCATCTGATGTCGAGAGCCTTGATGTCGAGCCTCAGGCCGCGGACGAACATCAGGCTGTGAGCGAAAAAACGCCGCCGCCGGCCGAGAACGACAGAACTCAAGAGCCTGTCAAATCAATTTTCTCGGAGTTGCGGAAGGACGCGGCTACGATGCAGCTGGCTAGTCCCGGCGCTGTGGATTCGTTTGAGGCTCGCACCTATGCGAACGACGTTTCCGGCACGGGCTATTATCCCATGACAGGCGATTTTTCGATCTCAGGCGGTTTTCCGGAGACCGCCCAGTATGAATCATACGGAGAAAACCCGGTCAAACAGGTGTCGCGTGACCCTCTCTCCACTTTTAGCCTTGACGTCAACACTACGAGCTACGCCAACACGCGGAGGTTTCTGAACGAGGGCAGGCTGCCCGATCCCGACGCGGTCCGCGTAGAGGAACTGGTCAATTACTTCCCGGCAATGGACCAGGACATGGCCCCTCGGCACGTCGAAGGGTCCCCGTTCGACGTCGCGTATGAGCTTGCGCCGTGTCCGTGGAACGAGGACAACACGCTTCTCTGGATGACCATGACGGCGAAGGGCGTGGACTTCAGCGAGGCTCCGCGGGCAAACCTCGTGTTTCTCGTGGACGTCTCCGGTTCGATGTCCCCTCCAGAGAGACTTCCCCTGGTCCAATCCGCTCTCAAGATGCTCAGTCAGCAGATGAGGCCCGACGATATGATCTCGCTCGTGACCTACGCCGGCTCGACGGCGGTCGCCCTCGAGGCGACTCCGGGACGTGAGCGCGGCAAGATAACCGCCGCGATAGACAGCCTCGGCGCGGGGGGAAGCACCGCTGGGGCCGCCGGCCTTACTCTTGCTTACGAACAGGCCCGCCGGGCGTATATAAAGGGCGGGGTCAACAGGATACTGCTCTGCACCGACGGCGACTTCAACGTAGGAGTGTCAGATTCCGAGACGCTCGAATCGATGATCGAGCGCGAGAGGGAGGGCGGAGTCACCCTGTCGATACTCGGATTCGGCACGGACAACTATAACGACGCCATGATGACCAAGATCTCGAACGTCGGAAACGGAAATTACAGTTACGTTGACAGCATGTCAGAGGCCAGGAAGGTGTTGAACGAGGAGATGACCTCCACCCTCGTCACCGTCGCCAAGGACGTTAAGGCGCAAATAGAGTTCAACCCCGCCAACGTGATGGAGTACAGGCAGATAGGCTACGAGAAACGAATTCTCCGCGACGAGGATTTCAACAACGACGCGATCGACGCGGGCGACGTCGGCGCGGGACGCAGGGTGACCATCCTCTATGAGCTGACCCCAGCCGGAGGCAAGCCGAGCGTCGATCCTCTGCGGTATCAAGCGTCGCCAGAGCCTGTTTCGAGGGACGACTTCACCCCCACCGAGATGAAGTCCGACGAGGTGGCCTGGCTGAAGTTCCGCTGGAAGGAGCCCGACGGGGTCAAGAGTTCCATGGCTGAGACGCCGATCATGAAGACCGAGTCGGCGAAAAGTTTCTCCGACGCCGGAACCGGGCTGCGCTTCTCAGCCGCAGTGGCGGCTTACGGGCAGAAACTGAGGAACGGTTCGCACCTCTCCGATACAACGTGGAGCCAGATAGAGGCGTGGGCCGACGCGTCGAGAGGCAGCGACCCATACCGGGCCGAGTTCGTACAGTTGGTCAAGCTGGCGGGGTCGCTTTCCGGGGGAAACAAGCCGGCGGAAAAATAAAGGAATGTCCGGGAGGCGGGACCGGCGATCTCCCGCCTCTTCATTCCACTTCGGCGTATGGGTTGTCGAATATCCTGACGTCGCTCTCGCTCCCGTCGGAGAAGATGACTTTCAAGGAGACGAACCATATTTTTTCCTTCGAAT
>JAISLO010000163.1 GCA_031290815.1 Synergistaceae bacterium
GGTCTTGAGCCCTTTGCCCTCGAGCCAGACCGCCAGTTCGTTGGTCGCTATGACGGTGGCGCCTGTACGCTCCGCGATCGAGACCGTGTCGCCCAGATGATCCCCATGCGCGTGGGACACGAAAATATAGTTCAGATCCGACCGAGCGCCCGGTCCCTCCGACGCGCTAGGATTCCCTGATAGAAACGGGTCGATCAGCGCCTTTATTCCGCCGCCCTCGAGGTAAAACGCGGAATGACCGAGAAATTGCAGCTTTCCCATACCAAAACCCCCTCACATAGTATAGTCAGAACCGTGAAAAACGAACAAGCCGGCATGAACAAAACCGCGGCATTGGAGTGCCCTCGTCCGAAGGCCGGCGTTCCGCCAAATGATTCGTCATTGCGATCCATCCCTCTCCGGTGCCGTAGAGAGTATGTACAGCTGTTCTGTCTGGGATTTTTCAACGGAGGACGGGGCGTCCGTCATAGGGCACTGAGCCTTCTGATTCTTCGGGAAGGCTATCACCTCGCGTATTGACTTTGCCCCGCAGATCATCATGACCAGCCTGTCTAGCCCAAAGGCTACCCCGCCGTGCGGAGGCGTGCCGAAGGACAGCGCGTCCAGCAGGAACCCAAACCGTTCGCGCGCCAGTTCGGGAGAGATGTTGAGCGCGTCGAAGACCAGCGACTGCATCTGAGGATCGTGTATCCTTATGGATCCGCCCCCAAGCTCGACGCCGTTCAGCACCAGATCGTAAGCGCGCGAGCGCACCCGCCCGGGATCTGACTTGAGGCGATCTATGTCCTCGTTCATCGGGGCGGTGAACGGGTGGTGAACAGGCGACCATCGCTTCGATTCATCATCCCACTCGAACAGGGGAAACTCCGTAACCCAGAGAAACTTCCATCCCCCGCCGACCAGTCCCCTGTCCCTGGCTATCTCAAGGCGAATCTGCCCGAGCGTCTCGCATGCCCTGGTCCACGACCTGTCCGCCATTATGAAGAATATGCCGTCCGAAGTGAGGCCGGAGAGTTTGACAAGCATGGACTGTGCGTCGCCGGAGAGGAACTTGACCAGGGGCCCTCGAAGCGAACCGTCCCTCACTTGAAAATTGGCCATCCCCGCGCTCCCCAGCTCAATCGCCCGCGCCTCGAGTTCCGTTATCTCCTTGCGGGAGAGCGATCCGCCGCCAGGGACCAGGAGTCCCTTCACGACGCCGCCCTCGCCGACGACCGAGGAGAACGGGTTCTCCCCGCCCGCGAAAACCTCCGTGACGTCCGTTATCTCCATTTCGACGCGCATGTCGGGCTTATCGCTGCCGAAGCGCTCGATGGCCTCCTTCCAGGTGAGGCGGGGCATTGGGACGGGTATTTCGTCGCCGGTCATCTCCTTGAAGACTCCAGCGATGAAGGGCTCTATCAGACCTATTATGTCCTCTTCGGTTATAAAGCTCATCTCGACGTCTATCTGCGTGAACTCGGGCTGTCTGTCGGCGCGCAGATCCTCATCCCTGAAACATTTAGCTATCTGAATATACCTGTCGCATCCGCTTATCATCAATATCTGCTTGAAGAGCTGAGGGGACTGAGGCAGAGCGAAGAAATCACCGGGGTTTACACGGCTCGGCACCAGATAGTCCCGCGCCCCCTCCGGAGTCGATTTGGTCAGGATGGGCGTCTCTACCTCGAGAAAACCGTTTTTATCGAAGTAATCGCGCGTGAGCTTCGCTATTCTGTGCCTGATCCTGAGGTTGCGCTGCATATCGCCTCGCCTCAGGTCGATGTATCGGTATTTCATGCGAAGCTCCTCGTTTACCCGGTCGGCGTCGTCGGGATCGAAGGGAGGCAGCTTTGACGGCGAGAGCAGCATAAAATCCTCCGCCAGGAGTTCGACGTTGCCTGTATCGAGCTCGGTGTTTTCAGTCCCCTCCGGACGAACGCGGATGGTCCCTCTGACGGCTAGGACGTATTCGCTGCGCAGGTCCTTCGCGCGCGCGTGCGCCTCTGGGATGATCTCCGGGTTGAACACGATCTGGACCACCCCGGTGTGATCCCATAGCTCGATGAAGATAATTCCGCCAAGGTCGCGGCGGGCGCGCAGCCAACCGTTAAGGACGGCCCTCCGTCCGGCGTGTTCCTCCCTCGGTTCGGCGCAGTACAGCGTTCTCTTCCACTCCTCCGAGAAAACGGCGCCGGTCATCTTCTCGCCTCTTTCCACGCGGTCAGCCTGGCCATGACTTCGGAGCGGGGGATCGGCTCCTGCACGCCGCTCGTCATGTCCTTAAATCCGACAGTGCCCGACTCCATCTCTTCCGAGCCTATTATGCAGACGATCTCCGCGCCGATTGACGAGGCGCGCTTCATCTGAGCCTTCAGGGCGCGGTTCATATAGTCCGTGTCCGCGGATATGCCCTTCGAGCGAATCTCGTGGACTAAAGAGGCGGCTTCCAGGCCAGCCTCGGGAGACGCCGCCACGACATAGACGCAGGTCCCAGGCTTCTCCCCAGGATAAGCGCCCTGTCCCTCCATGGTCAGGACGATTCGCTCGATCCCCGACGCAAAGCCCACGCCGGGGACGTGAGGCCCGCCTATCGCTTCGGCGAGGTTGTCATAGCGGCCGCCGCCGCACACCGCGTTCTGAGATCCCAGCTCCCCGGCCAGAATTTCGTAAGCCGTCTTCGTATAGTAGTCGAGCCCTCGGACGAGCCTGTTGTCTGTTCTAAAATCAGCCCCTATGCGGGACAGCCCCGACGTCACCATGTCGAAGTGAGAGCGGCAGTCGCCGCAAAGCGAGTCGAGCACAACGGGGGCCGATTCCGTCAGCTCCTTGCACCCCGGCTTCTTGCAGTCTAGCACCCTAAGCGGGTTACGCTCGAACCTGCTCTGACACGTCTCGCAAAAGTCGCCCAGCCTGTCGCCTATGAAGTTCTGAAGCGCGGAGCGGAAAACGGGCCTGCACTCCGGGCATCCCACGGAGTTTATGAGGACCTGAAGGTTGGATATTCCAAGCCTCCTGTATATCTCCATCGAAGTATCTATGGTCTCGACGTCGGCAAGTGGGTTCGCGGCTCCAAGCGTTTCGAAGTCGACCTGCTGAAACTGCCTGTAGCGCCCCTTCTGGGGCCGCTCATAGCGGAACATCGGGCCGTGTCCCCACAGTTTGACCGGCTGAGGCTGATGAATCATGTCGTGTTCGAGATAGGACCTCACCATCGACGCGGTCAATTCGGGCCTCAGGGTGATGCTGCGGTCCCCTCTGTCGATGAACGTGTACATCTCCTTTTCGACGACATCCGTGGTGTCGCCGATTCCTCGGGAGAACAGTTCGGTGTGCTCGAAGATGGGCAGCAACACCTCATTATAGCCAAAGTCACGGGCGACCTCGCGGCAGATCTTCAACACATGCGCCCACTTCCAGGACTCGTCCGCGAGTATGTCGCGCGTACCTCTCGGAGCCTTTATCGCTTCCATCATCTTCCCCTCTTCCAGGCATTATATAGGAAGGGCTGATTTAAATGTTAGAGGTCTGAATAGCAGAGTTCAAACCCAGACGCTGTTTTCACATTTTATCAGGTCAACACTTCCCAACGACCATATATTTTAACACGAAGACGCCGGACGCGCAGCGTGTTCGAAGAAACGCTTTCGGCCGGAGGGAACTAATGGCGCAACAGAGTAATTTAGGCATGACAATACTGCCGTAAACCATGCTAAAATAGCCTCGAAGGGACGGAGGTGCGCACGCATGGCAAAAGAAAGAAAATCGAAGGAGTTCCCGGCTGACAAAAAACCAGGAGGCCCGCCGAAAACGCAGAAAACTTCACGCCTTCTGCCGCTCAAGAATGACCTGGTCTTTAAGATGGTGTTTGGCGATCATCGATATATCGCGATAATACGCGCGTTCCTTATAGCAGCCCTCGACATCCCGGCCGAGGAATACGAGGACATGGAGATCATAGACCCCCACCTGGAGCGGGATTCGCCGGACGACAAGCTGGGCATAGTTGACGTGCGCGTCCAGCTAAAAAATAAGAAACTGATATCCGTTGAGATACAAATCCGCCAGACTCCGTTCATGGCCGAGAGGGTCGCGTTCTCAACGGGCCGCAACCTGGCGAGGCAGATATCCCCCGGCCAGTACTACACCGCGATAGAGCGGGTGGTGACGATAGTGATAGCCGATTATGACATGATCGACGCCGATAATTCGTACCATCACGTGTTCAGGCT
>JAISLO010000164.1 GCA_031290815.1 Synergistaceae bacterium
CTGTAAAGCCAAATCCAATGCCGTAGTAAACCGGTGACCGGGACTATGGGTAACATATGGATCACCCCCGCGCTCTGCTCAGGAACGTGGGGGATTTTGTATCAAACACCGGTGCGTCAGTCAGAATCAAGTGACATGACATATCTCAATGGAATCGGGAATACAACGATAGAAATCTTCCCTCAAAAAGTCAAGGCAGGAATGCTGAAAAAAAGAGGATAATTCTATATAATATTAACGATCTTGGAAGGTCATTGACGTGGCAGCTCGCTGGTCAAAATGCAATCACGGTCTGCCGCGCCGTGTGAGGCAGATTTCTCTCTGAAGATCGTAAGGGTTTGCGTCATGATCAGACTTTATCGGTTATTTTGTGTCCGGATAGGGGGACTATTGTGTCTGAAAACACTTCAAAATCAGTCATTCTGACGGTGGATGACGATCCCATAATATTGAACTCGATACTGTCGACGCTAAAGCAGGAATACAACGTCCGGCCGTTCACGTCCGGCGAGACGGCGCTGAAGTTTCTGAGCCACAACATGGCCGATCTGATCCTCCTGGATTACAACATGCCAGGCATGTCTGGTTTCGACGTTCTCAAGACACTTCAGGCGGACGTCAGGCTTCGCGAGATTCCTGTAATATTCCTCACGGGCTCGGTGAACGGCGACGACGAGATACAGGCGCTGGAGATGGGGGCCATGGACTATCTGCTCAAGCCGTTCAAGCCGAGGTCGCTCGTCACTAGGGTGCATCTCCAGCTCGAGCTGTATAGATACCGTCATCACCTGGAGGCCCTCGTGGAGGAGAAGACGGAGGAGTTGCGGCAGATAAACCGCAAGCTCGAACAGCGGGATAAGATCACTCTGGACCTGTTAGCGATGGCGAGCGATATGCGCGACCACGACACCGGAGAACATATCGCGCGCACGACTGGTTATTCCAGAATCATCGTCGAGGCGCTTCTCGAAAACCCAGCGGAGGGATATACTCTCACGAGGACCAAGGGCAGCGATATCATCGAAGCCACAAAGCTGCACGACATAGGCAAGATTGCCATGCCGGACAGCGTCCTGCTGAAGAAGGGGCGTCTGACGGACGACGAGTTTGAGATCATAAAAACGCACCCCGTTCATGGGGGCAAGATGCTTCGCGAGGCTCTCGTCAAGCTTGGGAACGACTCGCTCATTCAAGAGGCGCTGGACATCGCGTACTCTCATCATGAAAAGTGGGACGGGACGGGATATCCGAGCGGGCTGAAGGGGACCGATATACCGATAGGCGCGCGCGTCTCGGCCATAGCGGATGTCTTCGACGCGCTGACGTCAGTCCGACCGTACAAGAAAGCTTTCTCGTCCAGACAGGCGTTTGACATACTGTACAGGGATTCCGGGACGCACTTCGACCCGCATCTCATAGAGATCGTCAGGCTTCATGAGAGCGAGTTCGAGTCGGTGATGAACGATGCCGATAATCGATGAATCTGGGGGGATATCCATGATCAGAATGCTTACCGCTTTCACGGAGGAGATCGACTTCGCCGAAGCCGCCGCCTCCGATGTCCTCGAGCAGCTAGCCTCAGGCGGCAGTCTGCTCAAAAACTCAGTAGGGATCATGCACTGCACCTGTGATTTCGACGAGAGCGACGTCGTTCGAGAGATCTGCAAGCGCGTCCCGTTCGATGTCGTGGGCTGCACGTCGCTGAGTGTTCAGGGGCCTGGAGGGATGGGGCAGCTAGCCCTCTCGATGACAGTTCTCACGAGCGACGAAACGAGGTTTGTATCTGGCGTCTCCGCCCCAGTCTCGGACGACCTGGACGGTACGATCGCCGAAGCATACGAACGAGTGATCGGAAGTCTGACCGAGAAGCCCTCCATGATCATGCCGTTTATCCCGTTCATGCTAAACATCGGGGGCGACGAGTTCGTAGAAAAGATCGACGAGCTTGCCGGAGGCAAAATACCGGCCTTCGGCACGGTAGCCATAACAAGTGAACAGGATTTCAGCAGGGTCTACACCATCTACAACGGAGATCTTTACCCAACGTCACTCGTGCTGCTGGGGCTGATAGGCGATGTCGATCCGATATTCATGAGCGCGTCCGTGCCCGACGCCGATATTTTGAAGCAGAAGGCCGTCGTGACCGAGGTTCGCAAGAACGTGCTGCAGAGCGTGAACAACATGCCGGCCGTGAGCTACCTCGAATCGATAGGCCTCTCCAAGGACGGCGACGTGTCGGGCTTCGAGTCCATGCCGTTCGTGATAAAACTCGACGACGGATCAATGCTGATACGAGCCTGCATCGGCTCATCCACACAGGATGGAGGGGTCATACTGTGCGGGTCGGTTCCGGTCGGATCGAAGCTCTCCATAGCCGCGATGGGATCTGAAGATGTCGTAAAATCGACGAGGGAAAAGGTGAAAGAGGCTCTGGAGAGGGGCAGCGGCAGGGGGATGATGATGTACTCGTGCGTGGCACGCAGCTGGACGCTGGGCACGAAGGTAATGGCCGAACACGAAGCGGTCGGCGCTTGCATAGGTGGTTCGGTCCCTTACCACTTCGTCTACTCGGGCGGAGAGATATTCCCGGCTTTCCTCGACGGCGGCAGAATTTCCAATCAATTGCAAAACAACACTATGATCCTGTGCGTGCTGTGAGGTCGATATGAGTATTACAGCTTCCACCGATGAGATCACCGCGCCGGATGCCCAGGTCCTGACGGTTCAGGACATCGGCTTGGAAAACGCTGGCCTGAGAGCGGAGAACCTGAGCCTGCAATCGCAGGTGAAGAAGCTGAACCGTCAGCTGACGATGCTTCAAAAGACTATAACCCGGGCCGAAGCCGTCGCTGCCGCGCGGGACAGGCTCGCTTCAGCCCTGAGCGCCGAACGCTCCAAGCAGGAGAGATTTCTGAACATGATGCTCGAGAACAGCCCGAATGTCATCCTGCTGTTTGACAAGGACGGTTATCTTGCCTATTGCACGAACACCTTCATGAGCATCGCCGGCATCGAAAACTTCGGCCTGATCGACGGCAGGCACTTCACGGAGATATTCGAGCGATTTCACAATCCCGATCTGCTGAGGCACGTCGAGAACAGGATCACACGCGCCCTCGAAGAGCATGGCACTATGACGGGGCAGGAGACCATCGACATGGGCGACGGCCGGCGCGTTTACAATATAACTACGACGGCCATGCGCAGCGAGGACGGGAATGTCGAGGGGATACTCTCGCTGTACCACGACGTCACCGAGACGCTGCAAGCCAAGGAGGCTGCGGAGGCGGCGAACAAGGCGAAGAGCGAGTTCCTGGCGAGCATGAGCCACGAGATCCGCACCCCGCTGAACGCAGTAAACGGCCTCGCGGAGCTGGAGATGCGGAAAAACCTGCCACAGGATACCCTGGCCAACCTAGAGAAGATATACGGATCAGGCGTAACCCTTCTCAACATAATCAACGACATATTGGACATCTCCAAGATAGAGTCTGGCCGCTTCGAGCTGATACCCATCGACTACGAGACGGCGAGCATCATAAGCGACACCGTGAGCATGAACATGATTCGCATCGGCTCCAAGCCGATCACATTCCTGCTGAACGTCGACGAGGACCTGCCGAACAGGCTGTTCGGCGACGAGCTCAGGATCAAACAGATATTGAACAACCTGCTTTCGAACGCCATAAAATACACGCCGCAAGGGGTCGTGGAGCTTGGGTTTTCGTGCGTCAGGGAGGACGGGGAGATATGGCTCGACTGCTACGTCAAGGACTCCGGGATCGGAATTTCGGAGGAAAATATATCCAAGCTCTTCTCCGAATACCAGCAGGTCGATATGATGAGTCACCGCACGATAGAGGGGACGGGGCTGGGACTGTCCATCTGCAGGAGGCTCGTGCTGCTGATGGGCGGCGAGATCCACGTGGAGAGCGAATACGGACGCGGCAGTAAATTCTCGGTGCGCATCAGACAGGGCATTACGGATCCTCGTCCCATCGGAAAGGAGAACGCCGAAAACCTGAAGCTCTTCCGCTTCCTGGAGGGACGGAGCCGCAGGGTGAGGAACGTGGATTACGTTCCGATGCCGTACGGCAAGGTTCTCGTGGTGGACGACGTGAGGACGAACCTCGACGTCGCCAAGGGCATGATGTCGGCTTACGATGGGCTAGTCATCCACTGCGTAACGAGCGGCATGGAGGCGATAAATCTTATACGGAAAGAGGAAGTCCTCTATGACGCGGTGTTCATGGATCACATGATGCCTGGGCTCGACGGAATCGAGACGGTCAGGATCATCAGAAACGAAATCGAAAGCGAGTACGCTAAGACCGTGCCGATAGTGGCGCTGACGGCAAACGCGATAGTGGGCAACGACAAGATGTTCCTGGAGAACGGCTTTCAGGCGTTTTTAACGAAGCCGATCGACGTAGTGAAGCTGGATGCGACGCTTCGCCAGTTCGTGAGGGACAAGCAGAACCCAGAGACGATACGCGAGGCCGAGCGCGGAGCGCGCGATTCAGATACTAAAAAGGACCGCGACGCCGTCTTGACCGGCCTGCTTGAGAAAACCAGGATAAGCGGAGTGGACATAACGGCAGGTATGAAGCGCTTCAACGGTGCCGCCTCCGTCTACTTGTGCGTCGTCAAATCATTCGTTCAGAACATGCCGAAATTTCTTTCGGATCTGAGGGACGTGACGGAATCCACGCTCTCCGAATACGCCGTCACCGTGCACGGCGTCAAGGGGAGCTGCTACGGGATCTGCGCCGACGAGGCGGGGCGGATGGCCGAGGCTCTCGAGATCTCGGCGAAGGGCGGCGATTTCGCCAGAGTGATGGCGGGCAACGAGACGTTCATCGGCCATGTTGAGGCGCTGATGCCGCAGTTCGAGGCATTGATAGAGAGCGCCGACGAAGTCGCCGAGGATGCGGACGGCGATAAAAACACGCTGCCCGAGCCGGACGGCTCGCTTCTCGAGGAAATGCTCGACGCGAGCCGGGACTACGACATCGACGCGATGCAGGGCGTCATGGAGAAGTTGGAGCAGTATAAATACGAGTCTGGCGGCGAACTGATATCGTGGTTGAGGGAACAGATCGTCAACTTCGGTTACGACGCCATCTCTGAGAAAATGGGGGAGGTCCTGGGGAAGATCTGACCGAGCAGACTTAGGCTGCGTCGGCGTTTGAATCCGACGCTTCGAGACTTTGGCGATAACCGGCGTTTTTCGTGGATCTGCGCCGGTTGCGAGGAATAAATATCATATATCTGGAGGTGCATTGTTATGAGAAAGGTTTTTGCGACTGCAGCGTTGTTTCTGTTCATGCTGTTTATGGAAGGGGAGGGGATTGCCGCTGTCGATCTGAAGCTCGGGCACGCGATCAACGAGCAGGACGTGTTTCACCTGGCCGCGCTGAAGTTCAAGGAGAGCGTGGAATCTCAAACCAAGGGCGAGATTACCGTGAGCATATTCCCGAACGCAGCGCTCGGAGACGAGCGTAACCTCTTGGAGAGCCTCAAGATGGGAACCGTCGACATGGGAATCATAACAGGCGGGCCCATCATCAACTTTCTGCCGAGCTTCGGGGTCCTCGACCTGCCGTTCATCTTCTCCAGCCCCGAGCATGCGTACAAGGTGCTGGACGGCCCCATAGGGCAGGGATTCATCAAGGAGATGGAAGGACAGGGCTGGAAGGCGCTCGCGTACGGCGAGAGGGGTTTTAGAAATCTGACCAACAACAAGCGTCCCGTGGTAAAGCCGGAGGATCTCAAGGACCTCAAGATCAGAGTGATGCAGAATCCAATATATATCGACTCCTTAGATCGGAAGAGC
>JAISLO010000165.1 GCA_031290815.1 Synergistaceae bacterium
GCTTTCCTTTAGGCGCGAGCGGCGCGCTGGAGATGTGTGCGTTACTTGAAATAGAATTCTGCTATAATATTCGTCCTGAGAGGGTTGATTGGCAGCCAGACGGCGGTTTGCGTCACCACGGGGACCGAGCCCTGAAATGGCGGTTTTCGCTTTGAGATCGGTCAGCGCTTCCCAGAAATCTTATCAGATCCTTGGAGGTGTATTCCTGTATGTACAGAGTTTTCAGCGGGATGAGACCGACCGGTCGTCTTCATCTCGGTCATATGGCCGGCGCTTTGACGAACTGGGTCGCTCTGCAGGAGGATCACGAGTGCTATTTCTCGTTGGTGGACTGGCACGCGCTCATGTCCGACTATGCCGATCCCGGAAAATTGAGCGACAACACCCGCGAGATACTGCTGGACTGGCTCGGAGTCGGCCTGGACCCCGAGAAATGCGCGATATTCGTGCAGTCGCACGTGAAGGAGCATGTCGAGCTTCACATGGCGCTGTCCTTGATTACGCCTCTCGGCTGGCTGGAGCGGAACCCCACCTATAAGGAGCAGATACTGAACCTGCGCAACAAGGATCTCTCGACCTACGGTTTTTTGGGTTATCCCGTCCTGATGGCCTCCGACATACTGCTTTATAAATCTCACAAGGTACCTGTCGGGGAGGATCAATCCGCGCATCTGGAACTGTCCAGGGAGATGGCCAGAAGATTCAACCGCCTCTACGGAGGAGGGAGGGATATCTTTCCCGAGCCCGAGACGCTCCTCACCAGCAATCCCAAGATCCCCGGCACCGACGGGCGCAAGATGAGCAAATCATACGGGAACTCGCTCGACATTGCCGACGAGATCCCGGTGCTGGATAAAAAAATTCGGACTATGACGACCGATCCTGCCCGCGAGCGCAGGACGGATCCCGGCGAGCCCGAGAAGTGCCCCGTCTGGGACCTGCAAAAGTTCTTCAATCAGGATGCCTCTCAGATGGAGGAGTTGGCGTCCGGGTGCCGGTGCGCGGGGATAGGGTGCATAGACTGCAAGAAGGCGCTCATCGCTCACGTCGCCGAGCGCATGGCGCCGGTGCACGAGCGCAGAAAGCGCTTCGAGGCTGGCGGCGGCCTCGGCGACATCCTGGCGGCAGGAGCCGAACGGGCACGAGCCTTCGCGTCCCAGACCATCTCCGAGGTCTACGACGTGCTCAGGATGCTGAGGCTCTGACCGGCCGCCACTCGGGTTCTGTCTCTGACATGTCGGAGCGCTCTGATCAGATGTCTGACGGGCAGGGGTTTCGCGTTACACTAGGAGAGTTCTCCGGTCCCTTGGATCTCCTCTGTGCCCTGGTGGAGAGCAGGGAGGTGGATATCTCGTCATTCAGGCTGACCGAGGTCCTGTCGCAGTACGTCGAATACCTCCTGATCACCAGGCAGGCGACCCTTATGGAACTCGCGGAGTTCTTCTCCATGGCCGCTGGGCTTTTGATACGCAAGGTACGCTCGCTCCTGCCTGGGGCGGCGGGGGAGGAATGCGAGGAGGACGGCGGCAGCGGCGAAGATGACGAGTGGGGGGACGAGTCTCAGATCGAATTCCTCCTGGAGAGGTTCAAGCCCTACAGAAGGGTGGCTAATATCATGACCGAGATGAAGGAGCGCAGGGAACGATGTTTCGTCCGGGTCTCGGAGGATATGGGACAGCCCTGGTATGACATCGGCGACCTGTACGGATTGGCCTCCAGGTGGTGGATCCTTCTGGAGGAGCGTTCACTTCGCAAATCGACCGGAGCCGGGCCCGTCCTGTTTGACGAAATACCGGACGCCGTCCCTGAGGAGGTGCTGGTGGAGGCTCGTATGGATGAGATATGCGCGCTGATGGCACAGCAGGGTGGGATGAATCTCAGCTCGCTGCTCCGCAGGTTCGATTGCGGAGGATTGATAGTCACGCTGCTCGCCCTGCTCGAGCTCTCAAGGCTCGGGCGGCTCGCCCTTTCACAGCGCGACGCCTGGGGAGACGTCGAGATTGTGCCAGCAGGCGGTTTCTGATTACGATATGCTGATGAGGCAGATAGAAGCGCTGCTCTTCGTGTCGTCCCAACCGGTGACCGAGGAGACGCTCGGGTCTGCCCTGGGCCAGTCCGCCCGATCCATCGGGAGCGCGATAGAGCGCCTCAACGCGAGCTATGCCGCCGGAAGAGGGGTTGTGCTCCTCAAGATCGCCGGAGGGTGGCAGATGGTCACCGCGCCGGACCTGGAATCCACTGTGGCTGGTTTTTACGGCGCGTTGGCTTCTCAGCGAGTGCGCCTCAGCAAGGCAGCGATAGAGACGCTGGCCGTGGTCGCTTACAACCAGCCGGTGACGAGGAGCGAGGTGGAGGAGATACGGACTGTTCGATGCGACCGGGTGATCGACACCCTGATGAAACATGGGCTCGTCCGGGTGTCGGGCAGGAAGAAGAGCGTCGGAAACCCTCTGCTCTACAGGACGACCGACAGGTTTCTCGACCTGTTCGGGCTGGAGTCGATCTCATCCCTGCCCGCGCTCGAAGACCTGCAGGACACGTCAGTGAGCGAACCGTCCGACGACGACGGGAGCGGAGCATTGCCGGCCGGCGATGAATGAGGAACGGCGCATCGAGTTCCCCATGCGCCTCAACAGATACCTGGCGATCTGCGGGGTTGCGGCGAGGCGCAAGGCCGAGGAGCTGATAACCTCCGGCAGGGTCTCAGTCGGCGGCCGCGTTGAGACGTCGGTCGGGCGCGTTTTGGATGGCCCCTCCGAAGTGCTGGTCGACGGACGCTCGGTGGGCCCGGCTCGCCGCGTTTATATAGTCATGAACAAACCAGCCGGCGTTCTTTCCGCGGCGAGCGACGCGAGGGAGAGGACGGTGATGGACCTCCTGCCGGGCTATTACGGACATCTGGGGCTGTATCCAGTCGGAAGGCTGGACAAGTGGAGCGAGGGGCTAGTCATCCTGACGAACGACGGACACTTCGCCCACGGCCTGATCCACCCATCCAAAAGCGTGGAGCGGACGTACAGCGTCGAGTTGAAATATCCCCTCGGGGTTGGCAAGCTCGAGGAATGGAGAAACGGAGTCGTCGTTGACGGGAGGGTCCTGAAGCCGATTCGCGTGAGCGCGCTCGACGAGAGCGGCCCCTGCAGGCGTTTCAGCGTAGTGCTTGGAGAGGGCGTCAAGAGGGAGATCAGGCTGATGGCTTTATCCCTCGGAAACAGGGTCGTGCACCTGCGGAGGGTTGCCATCGGAAGACTTTTTTTGAACAAGTTGCGGAATGGCGCTTTTTGCGAGTATAATTACAAGGAGCTATATGACATGATAACGCTTGGGGGCGAAGTGTGACGCCAATGTCATATAGTACAGCGTTAGTTCTTTGTTCCAACTGTTTTGTATCTTGGGGGGATGCCCATGCAGGGATTAGATGATCGCACAAGGGATCTTATACAGCGTCGCGTGCTGAAGCGGGTGAAGGATATCCCCTCCCTGCCGCAATTCGTCGTAGAGACACTGAAAAAACTTGACGATCCCAAGAGCAACGCCAACGATGTGGGCGCCAGGCTCTCTAAGGATGAAGGGCTTGTGGTGAGGGTGCTGAGGCTTGCGAATTCCGCGTACTATGGCCTTTCGAGGAGGATAACCGGCGTCTCGGAGGCCATAGCGTTTCTGGGTTTCAAGACGGTAAAGAGCATAGTCCTTGCAGCGACCGTGTACAAATTCATGGACACGGCTTTTACCGGTTATTCCCTGGACAGGGGTCAGCTCTGGAGGCACTCGCAGAGCGTCGCGGCGACATCGAGGTACCTCGCGAACAAGCTCAGTCTATGCGATCCCGAGGAGGCTTACATCGGCGGGCTCATGCACGACATAGGCAAGATAGTCCTGAACGATTACGTCCGTTTTGGGTACAGCATAATATTGAGACTTGTCGAGGAGGACAACATCCCGTTCTGCGACGCCGAGCGGCAGGTGCTTGGTTTTGATCACGCGCAGGTCGGAGGGCTGGTCATGGAACAGTGGAATCTGCCGGAGAGCTATGCATACGTCACGACGTATCACCACGCGCCGTGGGATCTTCCGCAGGACCTCAACACATTTCAACCGGTCACGGACATCGTTCATGTCAGCAACGCCATCTGTTTGATGCTCGGAGTCGGCATAGGCGCGGACGGAATGCAGTACAACATATCGACGGAGAGCCTCGAGCGCCTCGGCATGGAGGGCAGTACGGAGCAGGTGATGGGCGAATTCGTCGATATCCTGTCGTCGATGGATGACGACATGGCCGATGGAAAATAACGTGATAAAATAAAGACAGCTGATGCGAGTTGAAGATTGCCGCGTAATAACTTTGGACGGACCGGCAGGGGCCGGAAAGAGCACTGCGGCGAGAGAGGCGGCTAGGAGACTTGGCCTGCCCTTTCTCGACACCGGCGCTATATACCGGGCGATAACGTTGGTCATGCTGAAGGAGAACATTCCCGCGGAGGATTCCCTGCGGCTGAGAGACGCGCTGCGGGGTTTTTCCATTTCATTCGCCGGTGACAGGGTGTTCGTCGGCGAGCGTGACGTCACGGAAGAGATAAGAACTCTCGAGATAGACGCGCATGTGTCCTCCTATGCGGCCTTGCCGGTGGTTCGATCCGCCCTCCTGGACATTCAGAGGTCGCAGTCTGTGGGCGGGCTCGTGGCCGAGGGGCGCGACATGGGGACGGTGGTGTTTCCCAACGCCGGCCTGAAGATATTCCTGACCGCTTCGCCGGAATCGCGCGCGAGGCGAAGGTATGACGAGCGCGTGGCGCGCGGCGAGACGGCGGACTACGACGAGATCCTGGAGGCCGTCAACAGGCGGGACCGGCTGGATTCGGAGAGGGCCTCCGCGCCGCTGAGACAGGCCCAGGACGCCATACTTCTCGACACGACCGACATGACGTTCGACCAGGTCGTGGAGCGAATCTTAGAGTATGCCGGGCGGATGGAATGACGTTTATCGGAACGGTCTTCTACTATGCCGCGAAGTTTTTTTTTAGGGCGCTCTTCGTCATCTACAACAGGCTGGAGGTCAGAGGGTTCGATAATATACCCGTTGGCAGGCAGGTCATAGTGGCGTCGAATCACGCGAGCAACGTTGACCCGCCTCTTATCGGAGGGGTATTTCCGGGGAGGCTCAGGTATCTGGCAAAGGAGTCGCTGTTCCGCGTTCCCCTGCTGGGTTTTTTCATAAGAGTTCTGGGGGCGATACCAGTTGCGAGGGAGGACAGTCAGAGGGCGGGTGCCGTGATAAAACTGATGCTGGCCAAATTGAAGGAGGGGGAGAGCATCTTGATATTCCCGGAGGGAACCCGGAGCGAGAGCGGCGTGTTGAAGCCGCTGGAGGGCGGGGTGGCCCTGTTGTCCGTGATGTCGGGAGTTCCAGTCCTGCCCGTCTACGTCGGGGGATCTCACAGGGTGTGTCCCGCTGGAAAGTCGATCCCCCGTCCGGTCAAGCTCACGATCACGTTTTCGCGCCCCGTATTTCCCAGCGAAGATCATATAGGGGACAGGGAGAAGCGAGGCATTCTGTTAAAGGAGCTCGAAGGGGCGATGTCCGCTATGCGGGAGGGAGCTGCGTCTCACGATTGACCTCGGGAGAGAGCCCCTGTCGCCGGCAGACCGGCCCGGAGTTGGAGTTGATGGGGCATGTTCGTGAGCATGACTGGTTTTGGCTCGGCTGTTTTGAATCGCGATTGGGGAAGTATCTCTCTCGATCTGTCGAGCGTCAACCACAGGTATCAGGAGATTTCTGTAAGGCTGCCCAAGGAGCTGGCCTCCTGGGAGCCGTGGTTTCATCAAAAGCTGCGCGGATTTTTCAGGCGAGGCAAGGTTCAGGCGAGGGTGGAAACGCGCTGCAACGCGTCATCACTGGCCGTATCGATCAACAGGGATGTGCTTGCGGGCTATTATGCGGACCTGTCCGCCCTGAGCAAGTCCATCGGGGCCGACGCGGGGATCCGGCTCGATTCGCTTCTGAACCTGCCGGGCGTGATGGACGCCTGGGAGGGGAGCCGCCTCTCGGAGGGCGATGAGGCGGGGAAGATACTGGCCGAGTTGTTGGAGCGATGCGTCCAGGGCTGGAACGGCATGAGAAAATCGGAGGGCGGACATCTCGGGGCCGAGATAATGGAGCGGCTGGACGTCCTCGAAGGTCACATGGACGCGATATCCAAGATGTGGGAGGGCGCGCGCGACGCGGCATTCGCAGCCATGACCGGCAGGATCGCGGCGGCGCTCGCTTCGCTGAACCTGCCGGATCTCGACGAATCCAGATTCGCTCAGGAGACCGTCGTTATCGCTGACCGCTGGGACATTTCGGAGGAGCTGACGAGGATGAAGAGCCATGCGGCAAAATTCAGGGAGGCCGGCTCGTCGTCCGAGCCGGTGGGACGCAAGCTCGACTTCATCGTCCAGGAGATGAATCGCGAGGTCAACACGATCAACTCCAAGTCGCCGGACTCTAACGTGCGCTGGATGGCGGTCGAGGTCAAGGTCGAGCTGGAGCGGATCCGAGAACAGATACAGAATCTGGAGTGAGAAACCTGAAGATGGGCTGCAGACTTGTGCATATAGGGTTTGGAAATATGGTCGCAGCGGAGCGGGTTGTGGCAATAATAAGCCCGTCGAGCGCTCCGATAAGGCGCATGCGCGAGGAGGCTCGCGAGGCCGGCCTGCTGGTTGACGCTACCCAGGGACGGAAGACCAGGGCAGTGTTGGTGATGGACAGCAGGCACATTGTCATATCCGCCATTCAGCCGGAGACCATCTCCGCGAGGTTTGAGGGCGCGCCCGTCGACGATATGCCGGAGGACTCGGGGTGATGTGCCCCGCAGTCAAGCCCAAGGGTCTTCTGTTCATAATCTCCGGACCGGCCGGGGCAGGCAAGGGAACGCTGAGAAAAATCCTGTTCGACGAGTTTCCCGACCTCGTCTATTCGATATCCAGCACGACCAGACCGCTTCGCAATGGAGAGGAGGAGGGCGTCGACTATCACTTCATTTCCATGGATGAATTCCGAGCCCTCGTCGCTGAGGGCGCCTTCTTGGAGTGGGCCGAGGTGCACGGCAACTTTTACGGCACCAAGAGGGAGGACGTCGAGAAATGCCTCGAACGCGGCGATGATATGGTGCTCGAGATAGACGTGAAGGGGTGCGTCAACGTAAAGAAAAAGATTCCGGAGGCCATTCGGATATTCATAACGGCGCCGTCGCCCGAAGTGCTGTACAAAAGGCTGGAGCTGAGGGGAACGGAGACTAAGGAGCAGATGACGCTGCGCCTCAGGAACGCTGAGGACGAGCTGTTGTGCTCGGCGGAGTTCGAGCACGTCATCGTGAACGATTGCCTCAAGACAGCGTCCAGCGAGCTTCTGGATTTGGTCAGGAGCTACAGATCAAGGAAATGTTCCGGGGGGAAAAAGTGATGATTTACACCGATCTCGAGAAAATATTCAGCACGACCGACATAGAGAACAAGTACGCGCTCGCGATGATAGTATCGGCGCGCGCGCGTCAGCTCAGCGAACAGAAGGGCAGGCTGCTCGGCGGCGAGGGGAGCGAGCGCTGCATATCTTACGCCATCGATGAGATCTGCGGCAACAATCCGGCTCCGCTTGTGCCGCTTCAAGTCAAGCCGGAAGCGCAGGACAAGCCGCCCAGCCCTCCGGAGAAGCCGGACGATGACCCCAAAGTGGGCGCGGAATAAAAGGATACTGCTCGGTGTGAGCGGCGGAATAGCCGCTTACAAGACATGCGAGCTGGTGCGGGCATTGGTGAAGTCCAGCTGCGAAGTGGAGATAATCCTGACGGACGCTGCTGCTCGCCTCGTCTCGCCGCTGACGCTGTCCACCCTCTCGAAGCGCAGGGTCTGGCGGAACGCCGATCTGTTGTCCGACGAGCTGGGCTGGAGGATACCGCACATATCTCTGACCGACTGGGCAGACGTCATGATAATAGCCCCTTGCACCGCGAACGCGCTTCGGATGGCGGCGGCCGGCGACTCGAGCACTCTCCTCGGCGCGGCGATGCTCGCCTGCGGCTCTCCGATGGTATTCTTCCCGGCAATGAACTCGCGCATGTGGGAGAACCCGATCACGAAGAAAAACGCTAAAATCCTCGAAGAACTGGGTCACAGGGTCGTCGATCCCGATTCAGGGCCCCTCGCCTGCGGATACGACGGTAAGGGCCGTCTGCCGTCTGCGGACGTCATCCTGGACGAGACGTGGGCCGCCCTCTGTCCGACTCGTGACTTCGCAGGCAGGAAGGTGTTGATCACCGCCGGTCCCACTCACGAGTACATCGATCCTGTCAGGTTCATCTCGAACCCAAGCAGCGGCAAAATGGGATATGCGCTCGCAGCGGAGGCCAGATGCCGCGGCGCGGATGTCGTCCTGGTCTCGGGCCCATCCGGCGAGAGGGTCCCGTCCGGGGTGAGGCTGGTCTCGGTCACGAGCGCCATCGAGATGATGGATGCCTGCCTGGAGGAGCTTCCGGGCGCGGACGTGATCATCAAATCAGCGGCGGTCGGCGACTACAGGGCGAAGAACAGGGCTGAGCAGAAGATAAAGCGTGAGAAGTCCGAGTTCATGACCATGGAGCTTGAACGAAACCCTGACATAGCCAGAGAGATCTCCATTCGCAAGCGCCCGGATCAGATATTGGTCGGATTTGCGGCCGAGACGGAGAACGTGCGGGAGAACGCCCTGCGAAAGATAGAGAGCAAGGGCCTTGACATGATCGTCGCCAACGACGTGTCGGAGGACGGCTCCGGCTTCGCCGTCGCCACAAACAGCGTGATGGTGTTCTTCTCCGAAGCCCGAGGAGCCCAGCGCTCCCAAGCGTTCTCCGGCAGTAAACGCGACGTGGCCGCGGAAATCTTCGGCGAGATAGCCGGACTCTTTACGCGAACCGTTTGAGGGCGTGACTGAAATCCGAACCGAGAAGGAGAGAAGGGTTCCGCTGTCGGTGGCCTTGGCCGGTCCGTGGTGGACCCTTCTGTCATATATGGGGCCCGATTGTCCGGTCGGAACGCGGGTGCTGGTTCCGATGGGGAAGGGCGCCAGGGTCGGTCTCGTGGCCGCAGCCGGCGATGACGCGCTGATCGGTGGTTACGGCGGGGAACTCCGCGACGTAGTTCGCGCTATTGATGAAACCCCCATCCTGAGCGATGCGTTCATCTCGCTTCTCATGTGGTTCAGCGAGGCCTATCTGTGCGGCCTCGGGACGGCGATGAAGGCGCTTCTTCCGGCCAGTTTCATGAAGGGGGAGCTCCTCGATCCGCCGCCCGTGACCGGTGCGTCCGGCCGGCACGGCGGCGGCGTCTCGTTCGTGTATGAGCCGGTCGACTCCGTCCGCTTCGAAAGGTATGCCGAGATGATGTCCGATGGCAGGCCGACGCTCATATCGTTTCCCATGTATTCCGCCGCCATGAGGTTTGCCGAGTTTCTCGCGGCATCTGGAGCCGCCTCTGGCGACCCGGCCGATGTGATCCTCCGTTATCCCAAGAGCGGCGCGCGCGCGGAGTGGAAGGCGTGGAACCGTCTCGCGTCCGGCGGTGGTGCAAGGATCGTCGTCGGGGCTCAGAGCTCCTCTATGGCGCCTCTGCGGTACGTGTCCCGCATCATCGTCGAGGACGAGAGCAACAACGCCTGGCGGACGATCCGCCATCCTGTGTACAACGTCCGCAGCCTGATGGCAAAGCGTGCTCTCCTGGAGGGCGCGTCGCTGGTCCTCGGGGGCAGGATGCCGTCGTCGAGGGCTTATATGCGCATGGCCGCAGGCGGTTTCAGCGACGCGCGGACGACCACAGCCGCGAGGAGGACCATCCTCGTCGACATGAAGCTGGCGTACTCGCCGGAGGTGCGAGGGATGTGCGATTCCCTGGCGGTGAGCGAGCCGCTGGTACGTGAGACTGATTCCGCATTGGAGCGAGGAGCGTGGGCGATCTGGATTCTCGACAGAAAGGGCTACGCCGGGGAGATAATATGCTCGGAGTGCGGAACGTCGATCCGGTGCGGCAAATGCGGCGGTGCGATGAGGCTGGAGGTCTCGGCCGGCAGGACGTCATGCGCCTCCTGCGGGACGACGGGGACTGTTCCCGATGTCTGCCCCAACTGCTCAGGCATTCTGCTCTCGGCCAGGAGGCCAGGGCTCGAGGTCCTAATTACCCTGGCGAAGTCCGCGATAACAGCGCCATATCCAGTGATCCCCTTCGCCGGCGACGGTGACGAGGTCCTCGCTTGCGCGCGGGGGCTGGTCGTCGGCACAAGGGCGGCGCTTTCGCTCTGTGACGATATGGATGTCGGGATGATAGGCTGGATAGATGCCGACGGCGAGGCGAGGTCTCAGGAGTACGGAGCTCGCGCTCGCGCGTTCGGCCTGGTGTGGGAGTCCCTATGGCGCGGCTCGCATCCGGAGAGCCGCACGGTCCTGATTCAGACCAGGCGTCCGGGGATGGAGTGGCAGAAGGGCTTGTGCGGCTCACGCCCCGACTGGAGGAGGTTCTGGCGTGACGAACTGAGGGAGAGGGAGGATTTCAATATGCCCCCGTTCTCACCTCTGATCAGGATCGAGGCGTCCATGAACGACGCGCGCGAAATGGCCCGCCTCTTCGAGGGCGAGGGATTCGAGTTCTGGACCTCCGACGAACAGGATTCGAAGAGGCCGGTCCTCTGGCTCAGGACCAAGAAATTGTCCGCGCTGCGCAGGAAGATGGAGCCCTTCTTTCACATAGCGCGAGCGGGCCGGGGATATCCGTCCGTTACAGTCTGGCACGAGTAGCGCGTCCGCTCTATCTGCCCACATGGTATAATTACTTAACTTATTGTATATTTCCACATACCGCCCGGTTGGTCATCATCTAATATTAAGCGGCATGTAGCTTTAACAAGGAGGATGGCTTATTTTGAAGATAACGGAAGTTTCACTGCGACGCCCGGTGACGGTTCTCATACTTACGCTGGCGCTTGTCGTGTTTGGAGTATATTCATACATGAACATGGGCGTCGAGAGGATGCCGAACGTCGAGTTTCCCATCGTCGTCGT
>JAISLO010000166.1 GCA_031290815.1 Synergistaceae bacterium
TGAGTAGATGAAATATGACGGATGGCATGTATCAGCGGCTTAACCATTGATATATTTAAGACATTAAAGAAATGCATCACATCTCCGCTTTTGCCTTGATAAACAAATGGTCCGTACCATATTTCGGAAAACTGCTGAAACCTCTTTGCGGAGTGTTTACAGTGCAAAAACTTTATGTTAACCTAACTGGCAGTTCTTCTAATGCACCAAAAGGAATAAATGGTGCATTAGATTGGTTTAAGTTTTAAAAATCAACGTCAGCTTGGTGATTCTCCAGGATTATCCTCGGATTGGGCAGCGTCTTCGAGATGAACGACTTCCATAACAAACCTTAAAAGCCATTAGACATAGCCATGATATAATACTAAAATCGTTGATAATTAACACACGATAGTATATAAACATCAAAAGAGAGGTTGATGAATATGCGTTTTTATACCGCCAGGGATTTAAGGACGATACCTAAAAATATTTGGGATAGTTTGCGGGTATCCGGCGAAGTGGTGATCACCAATAATGGGAAGCCAACCGCCCTGATGTTAAATATCTCGGACGATAATTTTGAGGAAGTAAGCAAGGCTGTCCGTCAAGCTAAGGCGATGATCGCTTTCAACAGAATGCGGGCAAAAGCGGCGGCGGGGTTTATGACTGATGATGAAATTGCGGACGAGATTGCGTCTTATCGCAGAGAGAAAGCTAAGGATAATGAGTAATGCTGGTCGTTATCGATACAAATGTTTTGGTTTCGGCTCTTTATTCCAGGGACTCGAGCCCGGCGAGGGTTATTGCTCTGGTACAAAATGGGGTCGCGATTCCATGCCATGATCACCGCATTTTATTGGAATATCGGGAAGTCCTGGCGCGGCCAAAGTTTAACTTCAGCGCATGGGAAGTTGCCGATCTGCTGGCACAGATCGAAAGCGATGGGCTATCTGTTTCCCCATGTCCGCTAAATATCGACTTGCCTGACGAACAAGATCGAAAATTCTATGAAGTCGCCAAGCATTGTAACGCCCGGCTTATTACCGGCAACTTAAAGCATTTTTCAAAGGATAAAACAGTGGTGTCTGTTAAAGAGTTTCTAGAAGCCTGTCGGACGTAGCCAAGTTTACAATGCATATTAAAAATCAACGTCAGCTTGGCAATTATCCAGGATTACCCTCGGTTTGAGCAGCGTCTTCGAGATGAACAACTTCCATAGTTTACGAACACATTGACACGCAGGTCCCTTTGGGCTATATTCCCAATATCATACCTATTATATTAGTATGATATATATTCATTTGCCGCATAGAAAGAGAGGGCTTGCCGGTTCGGTCATAAGGCTTATGAATCGTGTTCCGTTTTAAAAAACAAGGGAGGCGGTCAGATGGATTTCAATGGAGACGGAGTAAACAGCGGCCATGGAAACTCGGCCAGATCCGCCGAACGGCTTGGCTTTCTCACGAGGTCGGTTCACGTTGGCAATGGGATCGACGCGGAGACCGGAGCCATACGCAGGCCAATCACCATGGCCAACAGCTATGCCCTGCCTTACGACCCGTCGGATATCAACTGGAGCAGCGCGGAAGGCAGCATATACACGCGCAACGGAGGGGCGAACCAGCGCTATCTTCAAGAAAAGCTGGCTTCGCTCGAGGATGGGGAGGACTGCGTCGTCCTGGCTACGGGCGTGGCCGCGCTCTCCGGAGTCTTCTTCGCGTTTCTTCGAAGCGGGGACCACGTCGTCGTCTCCGACAGCACTTACATCGCGGCATATCGCCTTCTCAACGAGCTGATGCCGCAAAAATACGGCGTGCGATCCACTCTCGTCGACAGCTCCGACATAAATGCCGTCCGGTCGGCCGTGAGGGCGGAGACAAAGCTGATACACATCGAAACGCCGTCGAACCCGACCATCAAGGTGAGCGACATAGCGGCGATCGCCGATATCGCTCACGAGGCAGGAGCCTTGCTGTCGGTCGACAACACGTTCGCGTCGCCGTACAACCAGCGTCCCATATCGCTGGGCGCGGATCTCTGCGTCGAGAGCCTGACAAAGTACGTAAACGGCCACGGCGACGCGATGGGAGGGGCTGTGATAGGGCGCAGGGACCTGATCGATAAGATAAGGGCCGAGGCCATGGTAAACCTTGGCGGAGCCATAAGCCCGTTCAACGCCTGGCTCATAATGCGCGGAGCCGTCACGCTCCCGCTGAGAATGGAACAGCATAACAGGAGCGCCCTGTCGGTCGCCGAGTTTCTGGAGGGAGAGAGCGCGGTGCGTTTCGTGAGCTACCCCGGTCTTGCCAGCCACGCAGGGCACGAACTTGCGAAAAGACAGATGCCCAGAGGTTTCGGCGGCGTGATGGCGTTTGGGCTGAGAGGGGATCACGACGCCCACAATGACTTCGTCAGCCGCCTGGAAGTAATCACCTCCGCAGTCTCTCTTGGGCATGACGAGAGCCTCATCGTCTTCCTCGGGGAAAAAGACGAACGCCAACACCTCTATTCCAGCGAGTTCCATGACGGCTTCTTTCGCCTGAGCGTCGGGCTGGAGGACACGGAGGATATAATCGGCGATATAAGCCAGGCACTGCGCAAGACCGGATTTTGAACTGTTGAACGGATTGTAGATTTTGAATTTCCCCCCTGCATTGACAGGGGGAAAAATGAGGGTATAGTAAAAAGAGTAAAAAGCACGGATACATTTCGACACATCGCACCTTAACAATCGCATTCCGGATAAGAGGAATCTGGTGTGAATCCAGAACGGCCCTCGCCACTGTAAATCGGGACGAAACCGCGCGCGCAAGCGAACCACTGCCTTTTTTGGCGGGAAGGTGCGGGAGTAGGTTGAACGAAAGTCAGGATATTCTGCCGGAAGAAACATGCGCGACGGGCGCCGGAGCGTTTTTGGTTTGTCTTTTGGTGAGACGGACCCTTGCCGACATCATGAGGCCTTCGCGAAGCGAGGGTCTTTTTTGTTGGTTTTATATTTCGAAGTGGGAGGCTGATCTCTTGAGACTCGCGCGCAAATTGTACGCAATCGCGGTGTCGGTGCTGTTCGTGCTCTGCGTGGTTTCGACCGGATATCCGCGGGACGAGGAAAAGCGTCCCGAGCGGATACTCTCCATGACCCCGGCAGGAACTGAAATATTGTATTCGCTTGGGCTCGGCGACAGGGTTATCGGGGTGACCAGGTACTGCAACTGGCCGCCGGAGGCGCTGGAAAAACCGGTCATAGGGGACATGATGATCGTGAACCTGGAGTCCCTGGCTGTCATGAATCCCGACCTCGTGCTGCTGTCCAACATGAACGAGCACTTAAACGCCAAGATCGAGGCCATGGGGTACAGGACAATCGTGGTTTATCAAGACGACTTCGAGCAGATATGCAAATCGATACAGGACGTTGGCGACGCCTGCGGGATTTCGGGGGAAGCCGGGGCTAATGTGGCGGAACTGCGGAAGTCAGTACTGTCCATGACCATTCCGCCCCTGTCCTCCGGCGATGCCAGATCCAGCCCCCGCGTCCTCGTGGTCGTGGGCCGTGACCCCAAGGATTACGACCTGAAAAAGATATACGTCGCCGGGGTCAAGTCGTTCTACAACGATTTGATAAGGGAGTCTGGCGCGTCAAACGCGCTCGATCTGGACGTGCCTTACGCTCAGATGTCGAGGGAGGGGCTTCTTCGAGTAGATCCAGACATCATAATAGACCTGATCGGCGAGCACGGAGGGGCGGACATTGCGACCGGCGAGATATTGGGACAGTGGAAAGTCATAGAGGACCTCAGGGCGGCCCGCGATGGGGACACAGCCATCATCAAGGGGGACTTCACGCTGCGGCCCGGCCCCAGGTATCCGCTGATACTCGCCGCGTTCATCAGGGCAATTCACGGTGGAGAGCGGGAGATAACGGAATGAGCGGGACAATGGGGGGATTCTCGTGAGGCAGACTATATTTTTTGCGTTTCTTGCGTTTTTTCTCGCCTCGATGCCAGCTCACGCAGCGGTCGAACTGCCGGAGGAGATCGTCGTCGG
Source organism: Synergistaceae bacterium (assembly GCA_031290815.1). Lineage (GTDB taxonomy): Bacteria > Synergistota > Synergistia > Synergistales > Synergistaceae > JAIRWR01. The sequence continues at coordinate 4,027 of JAISLO010000166.1, forward strand.
CTCAGTGGTGTATGACGACTCCGAGGACAGGTATCTGTCGCCCGGCATGATCACCGTAATACGGCCCGAGGAGAGGAAGGGCGAACAGCGCACTCTCCCGGACCTGCTGGAGGAGGCGCCGGGGCTCCGAATAATAAGGCTTCAGGGCCGCCACGGATACGCGGTCGCCTCAGTCAGGGGCAGCACGTCGGCACAGGTGGCGGTTTACGCGGACGGGATACTGATGAACCTTCAGAGCGAGCCTGCTGTCGATCTGTCCGCCATACCGGTGGATAGCATCGAGCGCATAGAGATCTACAGAGGCTACATTCCGGCCAAGTTCGGAGCCCAGGCCATGGGAGGCGTGATCAACATAGTCACGAAGAATCCTCAAAAGCCTGAGACAAACCTCTCCGTCGGCTTCGGGTCGTTCGGCAGATTCAAGGGAACGCTGTCCCACGGGTTTGCGCTCGGGGACGGCAAATTCTTCGGCTCATTCGGTTACGAGACGTATGACGGCGGCTTCGGTTACTGGAACGACAACGGCACGCCGTACAACTACGATGAGGACTACGACGCCCGCCGCCGCGGAAACGGTTTCGAGAACATGGACCTTCTCCTGAAATGGGAGGACGAAAACTGGAGGGCTCGGGCCTCGTGGGTGAGGCGAAACCGGGATCTCGCCCTCACCGCGCCGGGGCTGGACAAACCCGGAGAGGAACAGCGGCCCGGCGCTCTCCTGGGCACCGACAGATGGGACATATCCATAGGCAGGACGCAGACGGCCGGCGAGGTCAACTGGGGCTGGGAGACGTTCTACACTGGCCAGAGAAAGGACTACGACAGCAGAAGGGGATCGGCCCCCAGCCAGATAGGCGGAAGCTACGTGACGAGGAGTGAATACGAGACCAGCCGCGCCGGAATATCCCTCAACGCGAACATGAGCGCCGGAGAGCGCCATTTTCTGGAGCTGCTTGCCGAATACTCCGAGGAGCGCCTTGACGTCGAGGGCGACTCGCTGTTCGAGTACCTGAACGGCATAGAGAAGTACAGCATGGGCGATTTGAACTTAAATCTTCAGGACACCATAGTCCTGGACAGATCCGGCAGTTTTCTCCTGACTCCGTCGATCCGCTGGCACAAACAGGACGACGAGGGGCACTTCTCCTGGCAGGCCGCTGTCTCGAAGGAATTTCACAAGGGCTGGATGGTGAAGAGCACGTTCGGGACATACGCGCGAGCGCCCAGCATGTACGAGCGATACGGCGACGGAGCTTTCATCCTCCCCTCCGAGGGTGATCTGAGGTGGGAGACGGGCACTCAATTCGACGTTGGGGTCATGTGGAACGGGGACATCGGCGGCGCCGATTCCAGCGTGTCGGTGTCGGCGTTCTGGAGGGACTCGAAGAACCTCATAGAGTTCGACATGGAAAACCCAAGGTTCGGCAGGTACAGGAACATAGCGAAGGCCGAGGTGAAGGGATTGGAGTTCGAGGCGGCCTTGGACTGGGACCGGTGGAACCTCTCACTCACCGGGACGTGGCTGGACGGTGAGAACCGGACGCCTGACGACGAGGGCTCAGTCAGGTTTGGCGGCAAGACGCTTCCGAACCGGCCCGAGTGGAGCTCGTCGGCAAGACTCTCCCGCAAGATCTTCGACTCCTCGGGAATGGGAAGGGGCGTCGTGTTCGCCGAATACCAGCACACGGGCGAGAACTACGCCGATTCCTCGGAGAAGGTTCTGTTCGACGCCAGAAACGTCTGGAACATAGGCGTAAAGTATGACATGAGCGATACGACACAGATCATCCTCGGTGTGGACGACATATTCAACGACGCCGACGGCTGGAGAATGCGTCCCGACAGCCTGAACGGCCCCGTCCGTATGCTCTGGTATCCCGTGGAGGGAAGGACCTTTTACGCCACGGTGGTCATGGAGTTTTGATTCCCAACCCGGCTCGTGCTCATGGCGGGGCACACCAAATCGGGCAGGAGGCCGCTCATTATTCGAACGGCCTCCTGCCTGGTTACACAAACCCTGACTGTTAGATGTTGTCGCTGGGGCCGGGGGGATCCAGCCTCCTGTCCCACCCTATCTTCGGTGACATGGCTGCGCTGTTGCCACTGAGCGTGCCGCTGTCGCTAGAGAAGTTGCCGATAAGACCGCCGCTGTAAGCTTGCCCATGCACGGACGTGGCCTTGATGTTCGTGCCGCTCGCCGTGCAGTCCGTTATCGTC
>JAISLO010000167.1 GCA_031290815.1 Synergistaceae bacterium
TTTGTTATCTCTTCGAGCAATTTTTGCAGATCCGCGTGGTTCGAGGCGGATTGAACGGCCTTCTTCAGGCTGTGCCTTTCGAAGAACGGGTTTTCGGGACGGATGCCCTCGACTCCGAAGAGCTCTCTGTACATCAGGTTGACCGCCGGCATGGAGAAATCGGCCTCGACCTCCCTCGCCCCGAACAGTATCCACAGCTCTTTGAACCCAGCCCAGGCTATGGCCGACGCGCACATGGGGCATGGATCGTTGACCGATAGGAATATCAAGTCCTTTGCGTTGGGGCGCACCGGCAACTTGAAAAACCTGTTCAAGGCGTCCATCTCTCCGTGAAACAGCGGGTTTTCAACCCTGTTGTCGGAACCCACCATGACAGACGTCAGCGTATCAGCGCGTATTATGGCGCTTCCGAATATATGGTTGCCTCTATGTATCTCGGACTCGGACAATGGTATTATTTCGTCCCTGATTATCTCCAGGAGCCTTCGGAGCTTTTCGGTACCGTTCATTGCAATCGCCCTCCCAGGCCGCGCCGCTCCATCGGTCGTCATAGCGGCTCCGGCCGACTGAGCTCTACACAAGGTGCAATGGCTGATTTACTGTCTGACTCCAATTAATGTCATACCAATTTTCAAGCGGCGTAAGCAGGATCTCGCCTCATGAACCGCCGTTTCGTTTCATCCGTTGGTGATGTCGGCGTTCTTCCCCTCTCCTCCCTCTTTTCCGTCCGCGCCGAGGGATATTATATCGTAATCCCCGTTTTCTCCCGGACATTTGTAGATGAATTCGTTACCCCAGGCATCCTTGGGCAAGCTCTTGCTGTTCATGTAGCCGCCCCTCGGGAAATTTTTGGGTTCCGGCGGGATTGTCGGTTTTTCGATCAGCGCCCTCAGCCCCTGCTCCGTGGTGGGAAAGAAACCGTTGTTGATATGAAACATCTGAAGGACGTTTTCTATTTGAGTAATCTGAGTCTTAGTGCTGGTAATCCTGGCCTGGTCGGTGTTGTCTGACAGACGGGGCCCTATTATGGCGGCCAGCATGCCTATGATAACCACCACTACCATTATCTCCACGAGGGTAAACCCGCTTCGTCTTTTTCCCTTGAGCATTCAAACACCTCCTCCGTCGAATTTACGGCTGTAATTATATACCCTTTGCAAGCACAGCCATTATACAAAGTACGTATTTATGACGATAACGAGCCGGGGCGCGAATCAATTTCACGCCGCGAGATTATACCACATCGTCTCAGGTCGCGCTTCTCTATTGCGCGCCGGCCGCAAAATCGATAGAATCAGGGGAGGACGGAAGAGGTGAACCCATGGACAATGGAACCGCGAACATGAACAGGATAAGAAATTTCAGCATCATAGCGCACGTCGACCACGGAAAATCGACCCTGGCGGACAGGCTCATCGAAATGACGCACACCGTGGAGAGCCGGAATATGAAGGCTCAGATTCTGGACACGCTGGATCTGGAGCGTGAGCGCGGCATAACGATCAAGCTCGTGCCCGTCAGGATGAACTACACCGCGCCCGACGGCGAGAAGTACATCCTGAACCTCATCGACACCCCGGGGCATGTGGACTTCAGCTACGAGGTGTCGCGCTCGCTCGCGGCCTGCGAGGGCGCGGTTCTGGTGGTGGACGCGGCCCAGGGCGTGGAGGCCCAGACCGTGGCGAACGCGTATCTCGCTGTCGAGCAGAATCTGGACCTGATACCGGTGTTCAACAAGATAGACCTCCCGTCCGCGCAGCCGGAGCGCATAGCGAAGGAGGTCGGCGAGGTTATAGGCATCGACGCGTCGAACGCCGTGCTGGCGAGCGCCAAGGACGGCGTCGGGGTGGACGAAATCCTCGAGCGCATCGTGAGCGACATCCGGCCGCCAGTTGGCGATCCCGATGCCCCGCTTCGCGCCCTCGTCTTCGACTCGGTCTACGACAACTACAAGGGCGTCATCAGCTACGTCCGCGTCGTGGATGGCGAACTGAGGGTCAGAAAGGGCGTATCGTTCATGGCGACGGGGGAGGTCTTCGAGGTCGAGGAGGTCGGGGTATTCACCCCCTCGATGCGGCCGGTCGACCGCCTCGGCCCGGGGGAGGTGGGTTACGTCGTTGCAGGGATAAAGTCGCTCGCCGACGCCGGAGTAGGCGACACTATAACGGACTCGCCGCGCCCGGCGCCGTCTCCGCTGCCCGGTTATCGCAGGGTGAAGCCGGTGGTGTTCTGCGGCTTTTTCCCGATAGAGAGGGAGGAGATAAACTCGCTTCGAGAGGCGCTGGAGAAGCTTCAGATAAACGACTCGGCTATAACGTTCGAGCCGGAGTCGTCTACGGCGCTGGGGTTTGGCTTCCGCTGCGGATTCCTTGGCCTGCTGCACATGGAGATAGCGAAGGAGCGGCTTTACAGGGAGTTCGGCGTCGAGCTCGTCGCCACCGCGCCCAACGTCATATACCAGGTCAAGCTCACGGACGGCGATACGATAGAGGCCCGCCGCCCGTCCGACTTCCCGTCGGATGTGTCGAGGCAGGAGGAGGTGCTGGAGCCGTACATAAAGATAACGATATTCCTCCCCGACAGCTACGTTGGCGCGTGCATACAGCTCTGTCAGGAGAGGCGGGGAACTTACGCCGGCATGGACTACATAACCCCCGAGCGCGTGCGGCTGACGTATGATCTGCCTCTCTCGGAGTTCATAATGGACTTTCACGACAGGCTGAAGTCCGTGACCAGGGGTTACGCGTCCCTTGACTACGAGCACATCGGCTACAGGCCCTCCGACCTCGTGAAGGTCGATATCCTGATACAGGATGAACCGGTGGACGCTTTCAGCTTCATCTGTCACAGGGACGCGGCGTATCACAGGGGACACGCCGTGGCCGCCAAGCTCAAGGAGCTGATACCACGCCAGCTCTTCGAGGTTCCGATACAGGCCGCGATAGGCAAGAAGGTCATTGTCAGGGTCAACGTCAAAGCGCTCCGAAAGGACGTGCTGGCGAAGTGTTACGGGGGCGACATCACCAGAAAGCGAAAGCTCCTCGAAAAACAGAAGGAGGGCAAGAAGCGCATGAAGCAGGTCGGCCGCGTCCTCATTCCCCAGGAGGCGTTCATGGCCTTCATGGAAGTCTCAGGGGATGACGGCAGGTAGCGTATACATTCACGTCCCGTTCTGCGAGTCAAAGTGCCCGTACTGCGCCTTTAAGAGCGCGCCGAAGGGCGACGGAGACGAGGAGTTGTACGTCGAATCTGTCAGGCGCGAGATCTCCCGCAGGTCGTCGGAGATCGGCCCGATTGACACGCTCTACGTCGGAGGAGGGACTCCCACCGCCCTGTCCGTCGGTTCATGGCGCGAGCTCGTGAACGTGCTGGAGTCGTCGCTCTCGTTTTTGGACGGCGCGGAGGTCACGGTGGAGGCGAACCCGAACACTCTCTCGGCCGAACACATCCGCCTGTGGGGGGAGTGGCGGGTGAACCGGGTCAGCGTCGGTGTCCAGAGCTTCTCAGACGACGAACTGTCGTTTCTGGGGAGGCTTCACACCGCTCTCCAGGCGGAGGAAGCGGTCGTCATGTGCGAGGAGGCCGGGTTCTGCGTGTCGCTCGATCTCATGTTCGGCCTGCCGGGCGCGTCCATCCGCGATTGGGCGAGGTCTCTGCGCCGCGCTGTCGGGCTGAGGCCGCGTCACATATCGGTCTATCAGCTCACGATCGAGCCGGGTACGCCGTTTTATGAAAGAAAATTCGACCTGCCCGAAGGCTACTGGCAGTACAGATACGCTCAGTGGAGACTGCCGAAGGAGGGTTTTTTTCAATACGAGATATCGGCGTTTGCCTCACCGGGATATGAGTGCGGGCACAACATGAACTACTGGGCCGACGGGGAGTACGTCGGCATCGGCCCGGCGGCCTGGAGCTTTACGAACGGCGCGAGGCGCGCTAACGCGGCGTCTCTGGCCGAATACGCGAGGATGACGGAGCGGGGAGGGGATGCGTTCGTCTTCGAGGAGCGCATCGAGGGCGAGAGAGCGGCAAGGCAGGCGGCCGTGCTGGCCCTCAGGACGAAAAAAGGAATAGACTGGAGCGTCTTCAGGTCGAGGTACGGAGATGCTTTCTCGGACGCGATAATGCGCGGCCTGGCGAAGTTTCCCGGCGAGCTGATCACGTGCGACGAGCGCGGCGCCGCGCTCTCCAAAAAGGGGATGCGAGTGGGCGACGCGATATGGAGCGACATAATATGAATGGAGTTGATGAAATGGGATCAAAGGCCGAGGCTGCGCTGTTCATGATCGATGGTTTTGAGGAGACGGAGGCGGTCACCACGGCGGACATCATGAGGCGCGCTGAAATCGACGTCGTCACCGTGTCTCTGGGAGAATCCAGGAGGCTGACAGGCCGCAGCCGCATAACAGTGGAGACCGACGTGATGTTTTGCGACGTGCGGAATCTGGTGTTCGACATGCTGGTGATACCCGGCGGCACGACGGCGTATGCGAAGCACGATGGACTGCTCGGCATGGTCAAGAAGCACAACGACCTGGGGAAGAAGCTCGCGGCAATATGCGCGGCTCCGGCCGTGTTCGGAAAGCTAGGCATCCTGCGCGGCCGCCGCGCCGTCATATTTCCCGGTTTGGAGGAGTGGCTCGACGGGGCCTTTATCAGCGGCGAGATCGTGGTCACCGACGGAAATATCACCACTTCCAAGGGCCCTGGGACGGCTGTTTACTTCGCGCTGAGGTTGGTCGAAATCCTGTGCGGCAGTGCCGCCGCAGACCTGGTGGCGGAGCCGTTTCATGTGCAGGAGCTCAAAAGGCGGATACCAGCGCTTTATTAGCAGGGCCGGTTCATACCGCGAACTCGGGGGTAAAACCCTTATCCCCGAGAGTTTCATAAATTACCGGAGAGGAGGATCCGCGTTGAAGAAAATATCAAACGAACGATCCCCCGCAGCGGCGGGGCGGAGAACACGTCTCGGCTTCATGCTGCTCGGGATGCTGGCGGCGCTTCTGTTTTTCGGCGTTCGTCATCTGCTGCCGCGGATAGTATTCATACCGTCGAGGAATATCGTCACAACGCCCGGCGATTATGGCCTGCCGTTCGATGACGTCATGATCACAACTTCCGACGGCGTGAGTATCAACGGATGGTTCGTTCCAGCGCCGGAGGCTCGCGGCACGCTGCTCTTCTTTCATGGAAACGCGGGCAATATATCTCATCGCATGGATTCGATAGAAATCTTCCATAACCTCGGATTATCTGTGTTCATCATCGATTACAGGGGATTCGGCAGGAGCGGGGGGAGTTGTTCAATATCCGGCACAACGGAGGACGCGGCGGCCGCTTGGCGGTATCTCACCGGTGAACGCGGCATCTCTCCGGAAGATATAGTCGTCTTCGGACGTTCGATAGGCGGCGCGGTCGCAATGCAGCTCATGGCTCGCGTCAAACCTCGCGCTCTGATATTGGAATCCACGTTCTCGTCGCTCGCCGAGATGATACGAGTTCCGTTTCTCGTCCCGCTCGCGCGTCTCATCGCTGGCGGCGCGTTCGACTCCGCTCAAATCGCGTCGAAACTGACCGTTCCGACGCTCTTCATTCACAGCCCAGACGACGAAATAGTGCCGTACCGTCTCGGCAGACGTCTTTACGAATCGGCAGCGGGCGAGAAGACGTTCGCGGAGATTCACGGGGGCCACAACGACGGCTTTCTCAAGTCGATAGACATCTACCGGGCCGCTCTGGACGAATTTCTCAGGGAGCGCTTGGGAGAAGCAAAACGCGCGGAAGCGGATTGATTGCCATGACTCGTGGTTATAGAAGGAGCAGCGCTATGAGCGGGCAAAAAAACAAGATTAACTATAGTTCCCGCCACTAATTCTTACTACATTTTAAAATATTTGTGACCATAACGGAGCGCGTTTTTCGACGAAGTCAGATTTTTGTTGAAAATTTTTACACGATTTTCAGAGTGTAGTTAAGAATTCTTAGCTGGAGTTATAGCTAATGTAACATGCGTATTGCGCTCGATGCAAATGTATTGGATGAGATGGCCCATTCAGCTATAATGACTGAGTTCCGCCCGGGAAATCGCGTTTATGTCTGAAGGGGGATTTAAGTTTGAATTTCCAGGAATTGATAATGCGCCTTGAAGGTTTTTGGACCGGACTGGGCTGCGTGCTGCAGCAGCCTTATGATATCGAGGTAGGGGCCGGAACCATGAACCCGGCCACGACGCTCAGGGTGCTCGGACCCGAACCGTGGAAAGTAGCCTACGTCGAGCCGTCGCGCAGGCCGACGGACGGGAGATACGGGGAAAACCCGAACAGGCTGCAGCACTACTATCAGTACCAGGTGATACTGAAGCCGTCTCCCAGCGATGTCCAGGATATCTACATCGACAGCCTCAAGGCGCTTGGGATAGAACCGGCGGATCATGACATACGCTTCGTGGAGGACGACTGGGAGAATCCGACGACAGGCGCGTGGGGGCTTGGCTGGGAGGTCTGGCTCGACGGAATGGAGATAACCCAGTTCACTTACTTCCAGCAGTTCGGCGGCATCGACATGGAGGTCGTTCCCGCCGAGATCACCTACGGGCTCGAGCGCATAGCGATGTACGTCCAAAAGGTGAACAGCGTCTACGACCTCGAATGGGTCGGCCGGGTAAAATACGGGGACGTCCATCATCGCTCGGAGGTTGAAGGTTCTACATACAATTTCGAGATAGCCGACACCGATATGCTCTTCAATCTCTTCGACATGTACGAGGCGGAGTCGAGGAGAACTGTCGAACGCGGCATGGTTCTGCCGGCCTATGACTACGTCCTCAAATGTTCGCACGCCTTTAACGTACTGGACGCCCGCAACGCGATAAGCGTAACCGAGCGCACCGGTTATATAGGCAGGGTTCGAGCGCTGGCTGGCGCCTGCTGCAGGGCGTACCTGGAACAGAGGCGCGGCATGGGTTATCCTTTGACTGGCAAATTCGACAACACCGAGGGGAGCGAAGGGATATGATAAAGCGTGACCTTCTGCTCGAGATAGGCGTCGAGGAGATACCGGCAAGCTCGATGACGAGAGTCATAGGAGAATTGGACAGGATGGCGAAGGCTGGCCTGGACGAGATGCGAGTGCGTTACGAAAAGGTAAGGGCTATGGGAACGCCGAGGCGGATAGTTCTGTACGTCAACGATCTAGCGGACAGGCAGGACGACTTCGAAGAGACCGTAAAGGGACCTCCGAAGACGCAGGCGCTTGATCCGAGCGGAGAATACACGAAGGCGGCCCTCGGCTTCGCAAAGAGCAGGGGCGCGGACGTCTCCGACCTCAAGTTCGAGGAAGTGAAAGGGGTGGAGTATCTGCATGCCGTGATAAGGAAGGCTGGGATGGCGACAAGGGATCTCCTGCCAGAATTTCTCTCGGGCCTCATTAAAAAACTGCCGTTCCAGAAGAACATGTACTGGGCAAACCCCTCGGTGCGCTTCGCGCGTCCGGTTCGCTGGATAGCGGCGCTGTGGGACTGTGATGTGATACGGGTTCAATTCGGAGACGTGATAAGCGGAGGAAAAAGCAGGGGGCATCGGTTCATGGGCTCGAAGTCGGTCGCGATCTCAAGCGCGTCCGAGTACGAGGCCGCGATGGACCGCGAGTTTGTGATAGTCGATCATGAGAGGCGCAAGAGGATGATAAAGGATGGCGTCGCGGATCTGGCGCGCGAGATAGGCGGCGTCGCGGACGACGACCCTGACCTCCTGGAGGAGAACGCTCAGCTCGTGGAGTATCCGGCGCCGTTCCGGGGTTCCTTCGACGAGCGGTTCCTCGACATACCAGACGAGGTGCTGATAACGACGATGAAAAAGAACCAGAGATACTTCCCAGTGAGGGATGCCTCAGGCAAACTCATGGCCCATTTCATCGGGGTCAGCAATAATAAAGCCAGGGACATGGACGTCGTGAGGGATGGCAACGAGAGAGTCCTCAGGGCGCGCCTGTATGACGCCGCTTTCTTCTGGAAGGAGGACAGATCACGATCGTTGGAATCTCGTATCCCGGAGCTGAAAAAAGTGCTCTATCAGGTGCAGCTCGGGTCGATATATGACAAGTGCGAGCGTGTACGCGCCCTCTCGAGCTGGCTTGTCGATGTCCTTGGCATGGAAGACGTCAGAGAGACCGTCAAACGCGCCGCGAGTCTTTCCAAAGCAGATCTGACGACCGGCATGGTGTTTGAGTTTCCCGAGGTGCAGGGCGTGATGGGCCGCGAATACGCCAAATTTGACGGCGAACCCGACGCGGTGGCGGCGGCCATATACGAACAATACCTTCCGAGGTTTGCCGGAGACGAGCTTCCAAGCGGAAGGGAAGGCGCGATCATAGGCATTTGCGACAGGGCGGACTCGATAATAGGAATCCATAAAGCCGGCCTGCCGCCGACCGGCTCGCAGGATCCCTACGGCCTTCGCAGGGCCGCGCGATGCGTCAACGAGATACTGTGGGGGCTCGGGATGGATGTGGATCTCGACAAACTGTTCGGTAAAGGCGCGGAACTGCTCCAGGCGGATGGCGGAACAATGAAGAATGTGGCTGATTTCTACCGCCAGAGGCTGTATAATCAACTGCGTGAACGGGGGTATGGACATGGCACTACGAGTTTGGCCGTGGGAGCTATGGGCTTGAGACCTCTTCAGGCCGTCAGGATGCTGCGAGCGTTCGACGAGGCGAGCGGGTCCGAATGGTTTACGTCGTTAGTGACGTCGTCCATCCGCGTCGGCAATATCTTGAACAAGCTGCCCTCCGGAGAGATCGAGTCGCTTGAGCTTGACGAATCAAGCCTTGCCGCCTCTCAGGAGAGGGACCTGAAATCGGCACTCGACGTTCAGAGCGAGGCGGTGCGGGTGTCTCTCTCGTCGTTCGACTGGAGCGCGGTCTGTTTGGCGCTGTCCAAGCTCTCACCAGTGATATCGAACTTCTTCGACGGGGTGATGGTGATGGACTCCGACCCGGTCTCCAGAGGAAACAGGCTGGCCCTGCTCGTCAGATGCAGAAATCTTTTCGACTCCATCGGCGATTTTTCTCTGATAAAACAGGGATGATTGATTTGACTTGGTAAATTATCGTTTATAATCCTGCTGTTGTGTTAGGAATCGCTGGGCGCGTGATCTGATAATAACGGCGGCGGAGGCGGGTTTGCCGTAAGTGGCTGCTTGTGAGGTGAGGCCCTTTGTTGGGGAAGGATATAGGAATAGATCTTGGAACCGCCACAGTCCTTATTTTTATGAAGGATAAGGGCGTTGTGCTGAGAGAACCGTCGGTGGTGGCCATGGATCAGAACAGCGGGAGGATTCTCGCGGTAGGAGACGACGCCAAGCTGATGCTGGGCAAAAACCCGGGAAACATCGTGACGGTCCGTCCCCTCAAAGACGGGGTCATAGCGGACTACACCATGACCGAGGTGATGCTCAGGCTGTTTATAAAGAAGGTGACCACTGGGCTGGAGCGCATAATGCGCCATCGAGTCATGATCTGCGTGCCGTCCGGGGCGACCGACGTCGAGCGCAGGGCGGTGCTCGAAGCCGCGCTGGAGGTAGGCGCCAAGGAGGCGTACCTCATCGAAGAGCCCATGTCGGCGGCTATCGGCGCGGGTCTCGACATTGCGGAGCCAAGGGGAAATCTCGTCGTCGACATCGGGGGCGGCACGACGGATGTGGCCGTGATATCGCTCGGCGGCATAGTGGTGTCGGAGTCGATGCGAGTCGGCGGAGACCGATTTGACGAGTCCATCATCCGCTACGTCAAGAGGCAGTTCAACCTCGCGATAGGCGAGCAGATGGCGGAAAATCTCAAGGTCAAAATAGGAACCTGTTTCCCAGGGATCTCGGACGAAATCAGCATGGATATAAGGGGGCGGGACCTCATCCAAGGGCTGCCACGCCAGGTGACCATAACGAGCACTGATGTGTCCAAGGCCATAGAGGAAGCGATCGGACTTATAATAAATGGAATTCGAAGGGTGCTGGAGCTAACGCCCCCGGAACTCGCTGCCGATATTATAGATAGGGGAGTCATCCTCACGGGTGGAGGAGCGCTCTTGCGAGGACTGCCGGAACTTGTGACGCAGCAGACCGAGATAGAAACGATCGTTGCCGATTCACCGATGGAGTGCGTTGCGCTCGGTACGGGCAAGGCGCTTCAGACGCTGGACAAGTTCAAAGAGGCGGGTACTGTTCTGTCGGCCATAAGAAGGGGCGGCAGAAGACGCTAGAGCGGCGCAGCGGCCGGATATAAGAAACGCCGTCTGATTCGATCTCCTCCCCATGATAATCACGACAGTCTGGAGGCGAGGGGATGTTCAGAGGTTTTTACGCGGGGGCGTCCGCGATGCTAGTGCAGGAGAAGATGCTTGACGTAGTGGGGAACAACCTCGCCAACGTCGATACCGCCGGTTTTCGCGGCCGCGTTGCGGTCAATCAATCCTTTCCCGAGGTGTTGATGGACCGCATCGAGCGGTATACCATAGTGGACGAGGCCCTCAACGAGGAACTTGGAGACAAGAAGTTCTTTCCTTATATCAGAGGACGGGTACCGATAGGAACGATGCCTCTCGCGAACGTGATGAGCGAGACAGCCATGTCTCAGGAGCCGGGCGTGGTTCAATATACCGACAATCCCCTTGACGTTATGATAAACGGCGAAGGATTCTTCGTCGTCGAGGACGGGAACGGCAACACGTTCTACACGAGAGCCGGCAGCTTTCAAAGGGGGCCGGCCGGTCAGCTCGTGACCCATGAGGGCGAGTTCGTGCTTGGTGCCGGCGGCAGGATTGCGCTTGGCGAGGTCGGGCAGATCTTCGTGGACGAGACTGGACAGATACTCGCCGACGGGGAGGTGCTGGGGCAGCTCCAGGTCGTGAGTTTCGATTCGCCGACCTACCTGCGTCAGGCTGGAAGGTCACTGTTGTCTGAAACGCCCGAGTCCGGCGCTCCGACGCCAGTGGCGGCGCCTCAGATCGTTGGGGGCGCGTTGGAGAGGTCCAACGTAAGCGTGGTAAACGAAATGGTCCGCATGATAGAGGCAAACCGCGCGTATGAAGCGGCGGGGCGCACGGTGACGATTCAGGATGAATTGACGAGCAGGCTCTTCAGCGCCGTCGGCAGGCCCACGTCGTAAGCGGCGTTGACTTAAATATATAGAGAAGATGAATTCAATGATTATAAATCGCGATATACGGGAGGTAATTTAAATGCTTCGTTCACTCTGGTCCGGCGCAAGCGGTATGATAGCACAGCAGACTCACCTTGATGTAGTGTCCCACGATCTGGCGAACGTGAATACGTCAGGATATAAGAAACTGAGGGCCGATTTTCAGGATCTCATATACCAGATCAACCGCGAGCCTGGGGTTCCGGTAGATCCCGACTCGATGATCCCGACCGGCATACAGGTCGGGCTCGGCACGAAGGTCGCTGGCACCACCAGGATCTTTGCCCAGGGCTCCCTGCAGACGACCGATAACCCCACCGACGTGGCGATCGCCGGCGAAGGCTTCTACCAGGTGACCATGCCGGACGGCACGATAGCGTACACACGCGACAGCAACTGGAAGATAGACGCCAACGGCCAGGTCGTCACGCACGACGGATACCTTCTGGAGCCAGGGATAGTCGTCCCTGAGGACGCGACCGATTTCAACGTCAGCATGACGGGAGGGGTCACCGTTAAGCTCGCCGGAGAGGTGGAGACAGAGGAAATTGGCCAGATCGAGCTCGCCCGCTTTATAAACCCGGCGGGGCTTCGTTCGATCGGCAGAAACCTCTTCCTGGAGACGGGCGCAAGCGGCGCGCCCATAGTCGGAGAGCCAGGCGAAGAGGGCTTCGGTACGCTCGAACAGAGAACCCTCGAAATGTCGAACGTACAGGTCGTGGAGGAGATGGTCGAGATGATCGTAGCTCAGAGGGCATACGAGGCGAACTCCAAGACCATCACGACGGCGGACGAACTTCTCCGCATCGCCAACAACCTGAAACGTTAAAGCAAGTTCTGATTTGTATTCCGTCCTAATGGATTGGGGGGAAGGGACAGTGCGAACAAAAGGATTGATTTGGAGGCAATGGATGTCGAAATTGCCGGTCAGAGCGTGGAATATTCTCCTGATCTGCCTGTTTATTCTTCTCGCTTCCGGCACTGCCAACGCGGAGGAGGCGTTCGATCTTCGCGTCGAAATCCCCCCGGCTATAGAGGCAAGGGATGGCGGTTTCTTCCTCGGGGAGTACGCCAACATAACGGGAGAGCAGGGTTTCGTGGATTCCGCCTCTATGGTATGGATAGAGCCGGTTGACGGACAGTTTGACATGGGGGACGTCATAAAAGCCCTTGGCGCTTCGGAGGCGGCCGGGAAGTCGGTCGCGCTCTCGATGCCGGAATCGGTGAAGGTCGTCAAGGAGTCGAGCGTGGCTGCGGAGCTCAGGGCCATGACCGCATGGAAGTGGAGGATAGATGTCGAGCGGATAGACGACGGAGAGCTCGACAGGTACGCGGGCTACTCGCTTCCGCCCAAGGTGCAGCCGGGCGCGAGGTCTGTGACCGTGAAGCTGATAGATGACGACGGGAGAAAAGTAAGCAGACAGATCAAGCTGAGATGGTTTCAGCCCGTCGTTTACTCGACGAAGGCCCTTCATAGAGGGTCAGTGGTCAATCGCTCCGATTTAAGGATGCGGGTCGGCGAGATAGGGATGACAGGCACTTACGCGTGGCTGCCGGAGCAGGTGGTAAACGCCTCACTCAGACAGTCGATAGGACCGGGCAGGCCGATAGCGGCTGGGGATGTGACTCGCCCCGATCTGGTGAGGCCGGGAAGTTCGGTGACGCTCATTGCGCGCGTGAACGGCCTTGGCATAGAGACGCATGGAATAGCGATGCAGAGAGGCGGAATCGGCGACGTCATCAAGGTGAAAAATCTATCCAGCAAAAAAGTCCTGTCTGGTAAAATAATCGATGCAGGAACGGTGTTGATAAGCCGATAATGATGTTATGAGAGAGATTCGCCGGGGGGAATCTGTAATGAAATACAAAGGTATGATTATCAAAGAAATCCGGGGAGGACGTAAGGCAAAGGTCAGCATGGGGTGTATGGCGCGTCTTTTTGTCGTTTTCGCGCTTTTGTGCGTCGCCGCGCCCGCCGGCGCTACTTCACTCTGGATAGACAGCAGCAGTCTCTTCACCGACAGGAAGGCGTCGCAAATTGGGGATGTCGTAATGGTGAAGGTCTCGGAGAAGGTTGATGACAGCGACGAGGGCCAGATAAGCACGAGCAAGACGACTAACGAAGATATCAAGTCCGGGATTGGAATACTGAACTTCATCAGGGCTTTTGGCTTCGGCTCCGATTCCTCGGCGAGCAGCAACACCACGGTCGAGCGAACAAAGGAGCTGGAGACGACGATAAGCTGCCTCGTGGTCGATATCATGCCCAATGGGAACATGGTCATACAGGGCGATAAATATATGACCAGCGGCGCGGAGAAGATGAACGTGCGTTTCGAGGGGGTCGTCCGCCCTCGCGACATAGCGCACAATAACACCGTGGACAGCAGCAGGGTCGCCAACGCGATGATTACGGTGACCGGCAAGGGCATCGTGTCGAGAACGCAGCGCCCGGGCCTGATAAATCAGATCATACAGGCAATTTTCTGACGGCCGGGCGGTCACGTCTTATAGAGAGGAGCGCGGTAAACATGGAGGTACGCAGAGTTGTATGGATTTTACCCTTGATGGTGTGTTTGATCTGTCTCGGGACGCTGTCGACGTCCGGCACGGCTTACGCGGCGTTGCAGCCGATGGTCCGTCTGAAGGACCTAGCCACTGTGGAGGGCGTCAGGGACAATCAGCTCGTTGGCATGGGGCTTGTGGTGGGTCTTCAGGGGACCGGGGACAAGGGGCGCATGGCCAATCAGATGATGGCTAACATGACGGATCAATTCGGAGTGACCATGGACCCACGGCAGCTGAACAGCAAGAATGCCGCCGTGGTGACTGTGACATGCCAGCTCTCGCCGTTCCTTCAGGAGGGGCAGAACACAGACGTCTTGGTCAGCGCGATAGGCGATGCCAAGAGCCTCGAGGGCGGGGTACTTCTCCAGACTCCGCTCAAGGCGGCAAACGGCGAGATATACGCCGTGGCTCAGGGGCCTCTCACCATAGGAGGTTGGTCCGACAGCGGATCAGCCTCGTCCGTCAAGAAGAACGTCGTAACCGTCGGGCGCATTCCTAACGGAGCCATAGTCGAGCGCGGCGTGGACATGCCGTATTCATACAATGGGACTGTGAACCTGCTTCTCAGGCGGTCCGATTTCACAACCGCCAGCAGGGCGGCCGCCGCGATCAACTCGAAGTTCGGCAATGTAGCTCACGCCGTCGATGGCCGCGTGATATCAGTCGCCATCCCAGCCAAATATACGAACTCGCCCTCGGCGTTCATAGCCTCCATAGAGGGCGTTCAGGTAAGGCCCGATACCGTGGCGAAGGTTGTGGTGAACGAGCGCACCGGCACCATAGTGATGGGAGGCAACGTCACGATAGGAAACACGTCTGTCGCCCACGGAAGCCTGACCGTCAGGGTAACGGAGAGTCCAGAAGTAAGCCAGCCCGGACCGTTGAGCGGAGGGACCACGACGACGACGCCGAGGTCAGACGTGTACGCCCAGGAGAACAGCCCGCAGCTCGTCGAGCTTCCGACCACCGCGACGGTGGAGGATCTGACGAACGCTATGAACTCGGTGGGCGCTTCCCCAAGGGATCTGATAGCTGTTCTCCAGGCTATGGACGAGGCCGGCGCTCTTCACGGCGAACTCGTGATCCAGTAGGGGGCCAATTACATGACGAACTTCGAAGCTATAAACAGGCCAAGTCTTCGCAACGCGGACGGGAGCATGTCAGTAGAGGAGTACCGCAGGCAGGAGAAGGCCCTTGAGACAAGCTGCAAGCAGTTCGAGGGAACGATGTTTTCGAAGATATGGAAGGACATGATGAAGTCCGCAAGGTCGATCGGCGGCGAGGATGACAAGCGTATCTACGCCCCGTTGGAGGACACCGTGATGGAAATGGTCTCCGAGCACCTGAGCGAAAGTCAGGGCATAGGAGTGTGGAAGGTCCTCTACGACAATCTTCACAGTCAGTTGGAGGTTCCGGACGAGATAAAGGCCGAAGGGAAAATGGCGGCGCATGCTGCCAACGAAGAGAAAAACGCCCAAAGCCTGAGGCCGTCTCGGAAAAGAGACTGAGGCGCGTAAAACAGACAATCATAAAAAGCCGCCTGGCATTGGTATGCGCCAGGCGGCTTTTTTTATGGCTATTATAATGCTGTATGCCGGTATCTAATGATTTACATAAAGTGTCCGGGGGGTTAGGGTTCTTATATTACCATCGCTCCGCCGGCCGCGGACTCGCCGTGAATCTGGCGCAACATGGTCACGCAGATCTCGAGAGCCCTCTTGCCATCCCTCAGACCGACCAGCGGTTCGCGTCCCTC
>JAISLO010000168.1 GCA_031290815.1 Synergistaceae bacterium
TGACCCCAGAGACTTTTCACAATCCCGATTTCAAACCGGTGTGATTCACGGGGCTGGTCGGCGCGTCCCGAACTCCCTCTTCAGTTTTGCGAAGAGGTACAGGAAAAACGACAGCGATACGAAGCTGGCGAGAAAAAACGACAGCGACTGAAACCACCATATATATGACAGAGAAAATATCCTGGCGAAAATCCACGCGGCCGAGACTCGGAATACGACGGAACGCAGCAGTTGAGAAACCGTTCCAAAGAAGGAGTACCCGGTGCCCACGAAAAAACCGCTGGAGAGCACCAGAAAGATGTTAAACGGATAACCGGGAACGGAAGCCCGTATCGATTGGGAGGCCATCTTCTCTATCTCAGGCGCGGGCTTGAAGACGCTCAGAAAAAAGCCAGGCTTTATGTAGATTATTATTCCCATTATCCCCATCAGGACGAACGCCAGCAGAAGCGCAGATTTGAAACCCTTCATCATGCGGTCCGGATCTCGCTTGCCGTAGTTGAAGGCTATATACGGAGTCAGGGCTATGTTGATGCCGGCCACGAAGTTGAACGCCAGCTCTTCGACCCTCAGCCCCAGCATCCAGGACGCCACCACGCGATGCCCGAAGGTCGACAGGATTTTATTTACGCTCCCCATCCCAAGCGCAGTGCTCGCAGTCGAAAGCCCCACCGGAATACCGATCCACAGTATCGCCCGCCAGTGACTCAACAGCCTTCTCCTCGGCATTATGAACGGGGGAATTATTATCTGACTGGTCTTCTTCATGCGGTTAAACAAATAATATGAGGAGACGATGCGGGATACGAACGTGGCTATGGCCGCGCCGGCAATACCCCAGCCCAGGACGAATATGAAGATTGGGTCCAGGACTATGTTTAAAGCGTTTGCAAGGCCAATGGCCTTGAACGGCGTCAGCGTGTCTCCCTGCGCTCTGAAAACGGTGTTGGCCATATATGTGTATCCCAGGAAGGGCAGCATGATCGGAATCCACATGTTGTACCTCCAGCACAGATCGAGCAGGGTGTCGTTGCCGCCCGCGCCGATGTTCGAGAAGAGGGCGTTTGAGAAGCTCGGGATGACGAGCGGGGCCGAGATGCAGCATACGGCGTAAAGCAGCAAGAGACCGCTCCTGGCGATATGTCTGGCTGAGCGCGTGTCCCCTCTCCCCAGGTTGCGGCCCATCAGGGCTATCGAACCGCTGGCCACGCATTCGAGCGTCGCGAAGACGCACATATTGATCGGTCCCGTGAAGGACATGGCCGCCATCTGCAGCTCGCCCAGCCATGATACGAATATCGTGTCCACGAGATGCAGGAGGCTGTTGAATACGAACAACCCCATCGATGGAATCGCCAGCTTTGTTATGGCCAGCATTGGAACATCCCTGCCAAGATCCGCCTTGCCGCTGAACAACCCCTTGAAAAAACCGCTCCTCAATTCATCCACGCTCGTCGCGTCAAAGAAATACACCTCGTAATTTTTAGGAAGCTTCGGTTATAAAATCGCCAAAACAAGATTCAGCCGTTTTGAAATACAAGCGTTCTCTGGGTTTTGACCTCAGGTATGCAGGCTCCTAACATAAAAACCAGCCTTCTCAAACCCCGATGAAGCATTCATTCAAAAACGGCTGAATCCCAATTTGGCTATTTAATCCGCGCTCTCCTATATATCTGCATTCCCACCATTATAGCGACAAGAGCAGAAAGATGCATGAATGTCGGCAAGAAGCCCGTGTTTGTGGAGTTATGCCGATTAGATTTTAATATCGAAAGGTTATTGCGATAAAATCGTCGTAAATCATTCCATCCACTATGGAGCGTATCGCGCATAGGAGCCGCTTTCGCCGGTTAAATTACCCTGCGACATTTAAAGAAGCGCCGATTGATCTGACAAAACAAAATTTGTTCGTTTTCGTTTTGACCGTTTGATCAGCGCTTCCTTGGTCTTCGTTCGTAAGAACGGGCGGCATTTGCATGAGCCGCCCTCATTCATGCATCGGTCATACGTGGTTTTAGGACTCCGACTGAGCGTCGTCCTCCTGGGCCTTCAGGAAGTCGCCGAGGGTGACGGACATCTCCTCCGTCGGGATCTGCGGCGAGCGATGATCCCCCTTCTGCCTGCGTTCTCCGTCTTCCCTGCGCGATCTGCGCTCGGGCGCCGGAGACGACTCATCTCTGGGACGCCTCTCCTCCTCGGGCTGCAGGGCCTTGATGCTCAGGCGGATTCTCCGAGTCGTCGGATCGACCTCGAGTATGCGGGCCATGACCTCAGAACCGACCTGCAGGACGTCGCCCGGCTTCTCCACCCTCTGGCGGCTGAGCTGGGATATGTGGATCAGCCCTTCGACGCCGGCCTCCAGTTCGACAAACGCGCCGAAGTCGGCCAGCCTTATGACCTTGACGTTTACGTCCTGATCCTTTGCGAAACGGGTCTCGATGTCGCGCCACGGATCGTTCAGCTGCTTGTAGCCGAGGCTGATGCGGCGATGCTCCATGTCGGCGTCGAGTATGACCACCCTTACCTTCTGATTGCGCTTCAATACTTCCTTGGGGTGCTTTATGCGGCTCCAGCTGATGTCTCCGATGTGTATGAGGCCCTCGACGCCCGGTTCTATCTCCACGAAGGCTCCGAAATCCGTCAGGTTTGTGACAACGCCCTCTGTCTCGGTGTCCTTTGGCCAGCGGTCAGCGACCGAGTTCCAAGGATCCTCCAGGGTCTGTCGGATGGAGAGGGAGATCCTGTTCTTCTCCCGGTCTATCCTGATGACCTTGACCTTCACCCTGTCACCCTTGGCTACTACGTCCTTGGTCTTCGCGTTGCGCTGCCACGCGAGCTCCGTCACATGCACGAGGCCCTCTATCACGCCGAGGTTGACAAAGACGCCGAAGCTGGTGATGCTGCTCACCTCGCCCTCCATGACGTCTCCCTCGTGCACTGTTTCGTAGAACTTCTCGCGCTCGGCGCCGAGCTCCTCCTCGAGTATCGAACGGCGCGACAGTACAAAACGCCGTTTGCGGCGGTCACGCTCGATAACTTTGACAGGAAACGTCTGGTCGATGAGCCGGCCGGGATTTACTCCTCTGCCTTCCTCAGCGAGGTGCGAGATGGGGATAAATCCCTCAAGTCCGAAACAATCTACGATTAGACCGCCCTTCACCTTCCTGCGGCCCTTCACCTCGACAGTTTCGCTTTTGCCAAGTTCCTCCTCTAGCCGGTTCCACCTTTCATCGAATTCACAACGCCAGCGGCTCAATGTCAGCTGGGCTTCCTCGCCCTGGCTGATATTGGTGACCTGGACTCGTACTTTTTCTCCAACGGCTGGTTCCGGCGTCATCTCCACCAGAACCGGATGCGTCCATTCCTTCTGGGGCAGGAAACCCTCGCATTTATAGCCCACATCAACAAGCCAGCCGTCTTCTCGAGCATCGACCACAACGCCCTCTACCACCTTGCCGCGATGGATATCCTCGAAGCCGCCCATCTGCTCCATGAT
>JAISLO010000169.1 GCA_031290815.1 Synergistaceae bacterium
ACCAGGAGATCGTCTCCGCTCGGCGAATCTAAGAGGGCCGAGATTCTTCGCGCTGTGCCGTACGGCGTCGGAGCGGAATTTGTGGACGAGAACTGGGCTGAACTCGTATGGAGCGGGCTAAGGAACGTGGCGGACGGCGAGATTAAAGATTTTGACGGCGCGGTCGCGGAGTACCTGCGCGGCAAAAACTCCGCCCTGAACGTGGTCGGCCGCGTGTTCTTCCACCTCGTGGAGAACAAGAGGGATGAGATCCCCTTCGCTTTTTTGGCAACGTACAGCACCGGCAGCGACAAAAATGTTCTGCACCTACCCCTCAAGAGCGCGCTGCTCGAATACAAGGACGATCAGGACAAGCTACTCCATCTGCTCTCAACTGTCGGAACGGCGGCCGAGAAGAGCGAGTTCATCTCCGAGCTCGTCGAGAGCGGGGAATTGTTCTCTCCCCTTCGCTTCGACGCGGAGGCGGCGTACACGTTTCTCAGGGAGGTTCCCCTGTATGAGGAGTGCGGAGTGGTCTGCCGCATTCCAAACTGGTGGAAGAAGCGCAACAGGGCGCGCGTTGAGATGTCCGTTGGAGGCAAACCTCCATCCATGGTCGGAGTGGACGCCATCCTGTCGTTCGAGCCCAAAATTTTTCTCGGTGATGAGGAGATGTCCAGGGAGGAAGTCGAGTCGCTTCTGACCCAGACAAGCGGATTGGCCCTCATAAAGGGCAAATGGGTGGAGGTCGATCACGACCGCTTGGCTCAGGCACTGGAAGCATTCGACAGAGCTGAGGAGGACGGAGAAATCACGTTTGCCGAGGCCGTGCGAATGCAGCTGAGTATGGACGAGGGAACGACGGACGACGACGGCGTCTCAGTCGGGATAACGAACGGAGAGTGGCTCGATAGCGTCAGAAGCACTCTGCTGAACCCGGCAAAAATAGGCGATTTATCCGCGGGGCGCGATTTTCTCGCTGTTCTGAGGAATTATCAGCAGACCGGCCTCAACTGGCTGGGACAGATGAAGGCGCTTGGGTTTGGCTCATTGCTGGCCGATGATATGGGACTGGGCAAAACAGTGCAGATCCTCGCCCTGCTCGAATTTTTGCGCCAAAACGGCGGGACCAAGACGCTGCTCGTCATACCGGCCTCCCTCATATGCAACTGGCAGAGCGAGGCGGACAAATTCACTCCAAAGTTGAAATACGCCGTCATTCATTCAAACAAAAAGGAATTCGACATGAACGAGGCCGATCTCTTTATAACGACCTACGGAATGGTCTCCCGGCTCGAATCGTTAAAACAAGCCGAGTGGGATTTGATCGTCCTGGACGAGGCTCAAGCCATAAAAAACGCCGGAACGAAACAGACAAAAGCGGTCAAAGCTCTCAAGTCCTCCACTAAAATAGCCATGACCGGCACACCGGTCGAAAACAGCCTGTCAGACCTGTGGTCCATCTTCGATTTCCTGAACAAAGGTCTGCTCGGCACTGTAAAGGAGTTCAGCGGTTTCGCGAAGAAACTCAAAACGGACGTCAGGGGTTACTCGAGGCTTCGCGACATAATAAGCCCATTCATACTTCGCCGGCTCAAGACCGACAAGTCGGTTATCGCCGATCTGCCGGACAAGATAGAGCTCAAGGCCTTCACCGAACTCACCAAGAAGCAGGTCGTCCTGTACGGCGCGCTGGTCAGGGACATAGAAGCCCAGCTCGCGCAGGTCGAGGGGATAGCCCGCAAGGGGTTGGTTCTGGCCAGCATCATGAAGTTCAAGCAGATATGCAACCACCCGGATCAGTACTTGGGACAGAGCACGTTCGACCCGGCGTCGGGCGGCAAATTCGAAAAGCTCGCTCAGATCTGCGAGACGATAGCGGAGAAACGGGAGCGCGTACTGGTATTCACCCAGTTCAGGGAGATGACCGCCCCCATAGCCGATTACCTGGAGACGCTGTTCGGCAGAAAGGGCTTGATACTGCACGGCGGAACCGGCGTAAGGAAGCGCGGGGAACTGGTGGAGCGGTTCAACGGAGCGGAGTACGTCCCGTTCATGGTGCTGTCACTCAAGGCCGGCGGAACGGGACTCAACCTCACGGCCGCCAATCACGTCATACACTTTGACCGCTGGTGGAACCCGGCAGTGGAGAATCAGGCCACGGACAGGGCATATCGCATAGGGCAGATCCGAAACGTCCTCGTGCATAAATTCATCACGGCCGGCACGATAGAGGAGAAGATAGACGCCATGCTCGAGGAAAAACAGAAATTGGCGGGCGATGTGATTGCATCGCAGGGCGAGGCGTGGATAACCGAGATGGACAACGACGCGCTGATGAATCTCTTCAAGCTGGAGGCGAGAGTATGAGGTGGGGGCACTATGAATATACGCCGGTGAGCGAGAAGCGCGCTGCCGCAAAGATGAATCTCGAACGCCTCAGGAAGAAGGACCCGGATATCTCTCCGATCACGATAGAGGGGAGAAAAATCGTCACCACATGGTGGGGCAAGGCGTGGACCGAAAACCTCGAGAGTTACGCCGATTACGCTAACCGCATCGGACGCGGCCGTTCGTATGTGAGAAACGGCATGGTGCTCGACTTGAAGATCTCCCCTGGCGTGATAGGAGCCCAGGTGTCCGGTTCGCGAAGAAACCCGTACGTAGTGCGCATAGACATAGACAAACTGCCCGAGTCGAGGTGGAACTCGATCGTCGAGCAGATAGGCCGCAGGATATCGAACGCCGCGGAGCTCGTGGAGGGAAAGTTTCCGGAGGATCTGAAGGAAATATTTTTGCGTCAGGGCAGCGGTTTGTTCCCGTCACCCAAGGAAATTCACATGGAATGCTCATGCCCGGATTGGGCGTATATGTGCAAGCACATAGCGGCAGTCCTTTACGGAACCGGTACTCGGCTCGACCAGGATCCTCTGCTGTTCTTCACCCTCAGAGGCATAGACTGCTCCGACCTGCTCAAAAAGTCGATTGACGATAAGATGAACTCCATGCTCAAAAACGCCGGAAAGAAAACAGCCCGAGTCATGGACGGCGCCGATATAGAGGAGCTGTTCGGCCTGAAGACGGAGCAGGCCCAAGGCGAGCAGGCGCCAAGACCTCCGCGGGGGAGAGCAAAAAAACAGAAATAGTGGTCAGGACGGCTCGGTCCGACCTCGACGGTAAAACCTTATCAGGGCTTGCGAATACCGAAATCTAATATTTTATTTCATTATGCGAAAACAACCGCGTTTAAACCGCCGCTGTCCCTCTTCCGCCCGCCTCCGCCGAGGCCCTGAACGCCGCCTCGAAGATCTCGGGTTCGCCAGGGTCAGGCGGAGATTCTTCGTCCAGCGGGCCGTCGTCGTAGTAACGGTCATAGCCGTCGATATCGTCCTCCGGGATGGCGTCGTAGTATGGCGCTTCCTGGTACTCGTACTCCGGCGACGCTCCTTCCTCCGGCGCCGGCATGTCCCTGTAGCCCGAAAGGCCGATCGTCAGCGCTACGAATAACAGCACGAAAAATAGTATCACAACGTTCGTCTTCCACATGATAACTTCCCCTCTCAGGTCCTTTCGCGTAAATATAAAGCATCATCGGATAATTTTCCAGGGCTTTACACAATCGCCGCTCACTTTACACTGATTTTACATATCCTGGATATTTTCCTTAACATATCACTGCTAGACTTCCCTCATGTAACAAATATAAAAGTATGGAGGAGATCAACTAATGAAGAAATTGGCAATGCTCGCGTGTGTTTCACTGTTTCTGCTGTCCGTGTCGCTCTTTGCGCCTGGAACGTCGTGGAGCGCGGGTTCCGGGATAACCGTCGTGTCGAGGGAAGACGGCTCCGGCACCAGGGGAGCTTTCGTCGAATTGTTCGGAGTGCTGAAGGACAAGGTTGACAAAACCACCGCTTCGGCTGAGGTCACCAACAACACGGCCGTCATGATGACGTCCATAGCCGGAGACGTAAACGCGATAGGCTACATCTCGCTGGGTTCGCTGAACGACACGGTCAAGGCCCTCAAGATCGACGGCGCGGACGCCACCGCCGACAACATCAAAAACGGCAAGTACAAGATATCGCGGCCGTTCATCATCGCCACAAAGGGCGACGTCAGCGCCGCAGCAAAGGATTTCATGGCCTTCGTCATGAGCGCCGAGGGGCAGAACGTGGCTGCTGCCAGCGGATACATAAAGATCGACGCCGGAAAGCCGTTCGGCGGCGGTAAAT
The DNA here is from genome assembly GCA_031290815.1 of Synergistaceae bacterium. GTDB lineage: Bacteria > Synergistota > Synergistia > Synergistales > Synergistaceae > JAIRWR01. The sequence goes on from JAISLO010000169.1 coordinate 4,215, forward strand.
CCCAGGGGCGCGTCGTCGTGGCGGGTTCGTCCTCCGTGACGCCTCTGATGGAGAAGCTGGTCGAGGCCTACAAGAAGCTGAACGCGAACGTCGAGATCGAGATACAGCAGAGCGACTCCTCCACTGGGATGAACGCGGCTATCGACGGGGTGTGCGACATAGGCATGTCCTCCCGCGAACTGAAGGACTCCGAGAAGGAGAAGGGACTCAAGCCGACGGTGATAGCAATGGATGGGATAGCTGTGATAGTCAACAAGTCCAACCCTCTCGCCAACTTGACAAAGGATCAGGTGAGGGCCATCTTCACAGGCGAGATAACAGACTGGTCGAAAGTAAAATAAAGCGCGGACCGATTGGTTTGTCCGCCTCGATCAACCGGCAAACACCGCCGCGGAACAAAGTTTCGCGGCGGTTCCCAGAGGGGCTGCGAGACATCCGCCCCTCGTTTGGGGAGAGAGCGGGCAGCCGGCGGTCGGACGCGCAATATGGACGGATATACGAGGATGAATAAGATAAAAGAGGACTTCATGAGAATCGTTTTTCTTGCCGCCGCTTGCGCCTCTATACTTTGCGTGGCTCTGATCTGCGTTTTTTTGTTCGCGAACGGCGTCCCGGCGATCGGCAAGATAGGGTTCGTAAAGTTTTTGACCGGTCAGGAGTGGAGACCGGGGAATAATCTATACGGCGTCTGGCCCATGATACTCGGCAGCCTGTACGTCACGGCCGGAGCGATCGTCACGGGAGTGCCGGTAGGGGTGCTCGCGGCGGTATTCATGGCCAGGTTCTGCCCCGATTGGCTGCACCGGCTTCTATCCCCTGCGATATCGCTGCTCGCGGGCATCCCATCCATCCTGTACGGTTTCTTCGGACTCGTTGTAATGGTCCCCGCGATCAGGGTCGTCAGCGGCGGAAGCGGAAAGAACATACTCACGGCCTCGCTCCTTTTGGGCATGATGATCCTTCCGACCATAATAAGCGTGTCCGAGACCGCGATACGCGCGGTGCCAGAGAGCTACTACCAGGGAGCTCTGGCGCTCGGCGCGACTCACGAGCGCGCGGTCTTCTTCTCCATCCTGCCCGCGGCCAGGTCGGGGATCATGGCGGCCGTCATCCTTGGCGTCGGCAGGTCCATAGGCGAGACCATGGCCGTCATAATGGTCGCCGGCAATCAGGCCGTCGTCCCGGACAGCATATTTAACGGCGCGAGGACGCTTACCGCGAACATCGTGCTCGAGATGGGGTACGCGGCGGACCTGCACCGCGAGGCGTTGATAGCGACCGGAGTCGTTCTCTTCGTCTTTATTCTCCTGACGAACCTGTCGTTCTCGTACGCAAGGCTGGCAAAAAAAGGATGATTTGATATTATTGAAGAGGCCTGAAGGTCAAGGTAAATCTTTTGAGCCATGACGAGGGCCGCATTCCAAAAAGGAGCTGGATATCTTGATGGAACTTTGGCAACTCAGACGAAGACCGCTGTCGGCGTTTCTCAGGCTTTGCGTCATGCTGGCCGCGGCCGCTGCAATGCTGGTGTTTCTCATCCTGGTCGGATACATACTTGTAAAGGGCATACCAAATATAGAGACCGGCCTGTTCGAGTGGGAGTATAACAGCCAGAACGTCTCGCTCGTACCCGCTCTGATAAACACTGTGCTGATCACGGTGCTCTCTCTGTTCATAGCCTCGCCGCTGGGCATATTCGCGGCCATATACATGAACGAGTACGCCAAGAAGGAAAACAGGCTGATATCGACGGTCAGGATCGCGGCCGAGACCCTCGCTGGCATCCCCTCCATAGTCTACGGGCTGTTTGGTATGCTGCTCTTCGTAGTGGCCCTCAAGTGGGGATACTCTCTCATCGCAGGGGCGTTCACTATGGCGGTGATGATACTGCCGATAATCATGCGTACGACCGAGGAGGCGCTCAAGTCGATCCCCGATTCCTACAGGGAGGGCAGTTTCGGCCTCGGCGCCGGCAGGCTCAGGACGGTGTTCGCCATAGTCCTGCCCCCGGCCGCGCCGGGGATCCTGGCCGGGATCATACTCGCCATCGGGCGCGTCGTTGGCGAGACCGCGGCCCTCATATTCACAGCAGGGACCGTGGCCCGAACGCCGGCCGCGCTGACGTCGTCCGTGCGAACGCTGTCGGTGCACATGTACAGCCTGTCGAGCGAGGGGCTGCACATAAAACAGGCTTATGCTACAGCCGTCGTCCTGTTGGTTCTTGTGATCACCATCAACTCGATCTCTGGCGCGCTGGCCGGGAGGATAGCCGGCGGCCGTGGATAACGAAAAGATGAGGACGACCGGGCTCAACCTGTTCTACGGAGAAACGAAGGCGCTGAAGGACGTCTGCATGTCGATCGCGGCGCGTGAGGTGACGGCGCTGATAGGGCCGTCCGGCTGCGGAAAGTCCACCTTTTTGAGGACGCTGAACCGCCTCAACGACCTCGTCGCGGGCTGCCGCATAGAGGGAGAGATAACTCTCGACGGGTGCGACATATATGGGGACATCGACGTGAACATGCTGCGCAAGAGGGTCGGGATGGTATTTCAAAAGCCTAATCCTTTTTCGATGAGCATCTACGACAACATCGCCTTCGGGCCTCGCACGCACGGCGTTCGTTCGAGGGTGAAGCTCAACGAGATAGTGGAGAGATCGCTGAGGGATGCGGCGATATGGGATGAGGTGAAGGACAGGCTGAGTGATAACGCCCTTTCGATTTCCGGCGGCCAGCAGCAGCGGATGTGCATAGCCAGGGCGCTCGCGGTTCAGCCGGAGGTGCTGCTCATGGACGAGCCGACGTCGGCGCTCGATCCAATATCGACTTCGAGAATAGAGGACCTCGCCTCTGAACTGAAGAAGGACTATACTATAGTCATAGTGACGCACAACATGCAGCAGGCGGCCAGGATCTCAGACAAGACCGCGTTCTTCCTGCTCGGGGAGATGGTGGAGTACGACGATACGGAAAAAATTTTTTCAATGCCCCGCGACAAGCGCACGGAGGATTACATCACTGGGAGGTTCGGATAATGCGAGATGGCTATCGGAAACGGCTTGAGACCCTGCACACTGAGCTCATCCGAATGGGCGCGCTCTGCGAGGAAGCCATAGCGAGCGCGGCCAGGGGATTGCTGGACGAGCTTCCCGAATACCGGGAGAAGGCCATCAAGCTGGAGAGCGAGATCGACGCTTACGAGCGTGAAATAGAGGCGCTCTGCGTCAAGCTGCTGTTCCGCGAACAGCCGGTAGCGGGCGACCTGAGACAGATCACGTCGGCTCACAAGATAATAACCGACATGGAGAGGATAGGCGACCAGGCCGCCGACATAGCGGAGATATCGGCCTTCATGATTGGCAGCTCCGTCAAGAGTGACATTCACATAGCCGACATGGCCAAGGCCACCATAAATATGCTGTCTGACAGCGTCGATTCGTTCGTGGCGGGCGATCTCGAAAAGGCCAGAGGGGTCATCGAGAGCGACGACATAGTCGACGGACTGTTCAGCAAGGTCAAGGGAGAGCTGATAAACTCCATCGCCAGCAACCCTCAGCTCGGCGAGGACTGTTTGGATCTCCTGATGATAGCGAAATACCTGGAGCGCATAGGCGATCACGCCGTAAACATAGCGGAGTGGGTCGTCTACTCCATCACCGGCGAGAGGAAGGGCGCGTATGATCTACCTAGTGGAGGATGACGACAGCATAAGGGAACTGGTCGCCTACACTCTTCAGAACACAGGTTTCGAGGCCCTCGGATTTTCATGCGGAAGCGACTTTTGGGCAGCCGTGAAACAGAGGCTGCCCTCCCTGGCTCTCCTCGACATAATGCTGCCGGGCGAGGACGGTCTCGCTATCTTAAAGCGGCTGCGGGGATCGCCTGGCACGGCGAAACTGCCCGTTATGATGCTGACCGCGAAGGGCACGGAGTTCGACAGAGTGCTTGGGCTCGATCTCGGGGCGGACGACTACCTGCCAAAACCGTTCGGCATGATGGAGATGGTGGCCAGGGTCAAAAATCTGCTTCGGCGCTCCGGCGCAGGCGAATCGAAAAACGAGTACAACATCGAAGGGCTGTCCGTCAGCGTTCCCAAGCACGCGGCCTCGATCGACGGGGAGGAGATATCTCTCACCCTGAAGGAGTTCGATCTGCTCGTCTACTTGATGAGCAACGCCGGAATAGTCCTGACCAGGGATCAGATACTCTCCTCGGTGTGGGATTACGATTTCGGCGGGGAGACGCGGACCGTGGACGTGCACATCAGGACTCTGAGAAGCAAGCTGGGCGGACTCGGCGGATTGATACAGACCGTTAGGGGCGTGGGGTACAGAATAGGAGGCGCGCGTTGAGGAGGAGAATTCTGGTCTTCACATGTCTGCTTTCAGCGGCGGCAATAGTGCTGACGGCTGTTTTGATACACATGGCGGTGTATCGCGGGTTCTCCGAGAGGATGAGCCGCGAGATGGAGACCGAGTGCGATCTCATAGTGTCGGCGGTGAATCTGTCCGGCATCGAGTACCTCAGGTCCATTCAGAAGCTCGGCTCAGCGCCGAGGATAACCCTGATCGACCGGGACGGAAGCGTGCTCTTCGACAATGGCTGGGATGCGTCCTCCATGGAGAATCACATGGACAGGCCAGAGGTGAGGATGGCCGTAGAGCAGGGTGTCGGCGAGGACGCGAGGTTTTCGGCGACGATCAGCAAGCGGACGTTTTACAGGGCTACGAAACTCGGCGACGGAAAGGTGCTGCGCGTCGCCATGACGACCGACAGCGTATTCGCCCCCATTCCGCGCCTGACGCTGATAACCCTGGCGATAGCCGCGGCAGTCTTCGCGGCGGCGGTCGTCATCGGGACCAGGGTGACGAGGCGGATCGTCGAGCCGATAAACATGCTGGACCTCGACAGGCCGGAGGAGAACACCGTATATGGCGAGCTCGCCCCGCTCCTCTCCCGAATGAAGAGGCAGAACGACATAATAGCCAAGCAGATGGACGAGATACGGCAGAGGCAGATAGAGTTTTCCACTATGACCGATAACATGCGGGAGGGGATGCTATTGCTGGACTGCGAGGCTCGCGTGTTGTCGTGCAACAGGAGCGCGCTCGAACTTCTTCGCGCGAACTACGCCAGCCCGGTCGGCCATGCCGCGCTTACGCTCAACAGAAGCGAGCCTTTTTACAGCGCTGTGGAACGCGCGCTGGCCGGAATTCCGTCGGAGGAGAAGCTCTCCGCCTCCGAGAAGCGTCTGCAGGTGATGGCGAACCCGGTCAGGGATGGGGACGTAATATGCGGCGCTGTCGTTCTTCTCTTGGACGTGACGGAGCGGGAGGACAGGGAGAGGCTGCGCCGCGAGTTCACGGCAAACGTCTCCCATGAGCTGAGGACGCCGCTGACCGTCATATCGGGATACGCCGAGATCATCGCGAACGGAGTCGCCAATGGCGAGGACATTCCGCGTTTTGCCGGAAACATTTACGACGAGACACAGCGCCTGATAGCCATGGTCGGCGACATAATGACGCTGTCGAGGCTGGACGAGGGAGCGGGATCTTCTCCTCGGGAGAGGACGGACCTGGACGAGCTCGTCCGGGCATCCATCCAGAGGACAAGCGAAATGGCCGGCGGAATGAGTGTGAAGGTGAGCTACGAGGGAGAGACCGTCGAGATCATTGGAGTGAGGCAGATTCTCGACGAAGCGATCATTAACGTCATTGACAACGCTATAAAGTACAACGTGGAGGGCGGATCCGTCAGCGTTACGCTCAAAAAACTGACAAACGACGCTGGAAAACCGGCGGAGGCCGTGCTCTGCGTCGCCGACACCGGCATAGGCATACCCCCGGACGAACAGGAGCGCGTCTTCGAACGCTTCTATCGCGTCGACAGGAGCAGGCGCGGAGCCGTCCAAGGGACGGGGCTGGGCCTCTCGATAGTGAAACACGCCGTAAAACTCCACGACGGCAAGATCGAAGTGAAGAGCGACGGCAAACACGGATCGTCAGTCATCCTCAGGTTCCCCGCAGCGTAAAACCGAAACGATAAAGCGCCCCCCGGCTCGGCCAGGGGGCTTCTAAAGTTTGACAAATCCGGTTAGCGTTTAAGACATTGACGCTTTTCAGCGGAATTAGTATACTTATTTATCGGAAATCGAATTCCGCCTGCAGGATGTAAGTTTAAGCCCAAATACATTCGAATGTGAATGCCAGAGAGTCAGGGATTACTGTATTTAGATTGGGAGGCATTCGCTGATGTATAATAAAAATGAAAAGAACTCATTATAATTGGGTGATTTTCGGCGGGTTAAACATAGACTTGGGATATATGAAAAAAGATTCGAATTTTTTTGATTTGCTATATTCGATTTTTGACTTCGATAGATTCAAGGACAAATTGGAAGATCATTATGAAGGACCTGTCCTTTGGAGGGCCGCAGAAACTAAAAAAACTGAGGATGGCGGAGTCGGAAGCGATGACGACACGGTTGAGGGAGCATCTACAATTACGCTTCTGTCCGAGTATATTATTTGCGAAAAGCCTTACGACAATGGGGAGATATCGGGTGTTGCAGCGCCGCATTGGCGTTTTAGTTCGCTCCGGGAATTTCTTCAGGGGGCCGATAAGGGCCAGTTTCTCGAATACTTCTACCCAGAAGAAAGAAGCGCGATAGCTCCCCAGGATTTATTGGAGTCGCGGTATTTTAAAAACCTTGTCGATAACGGTTGATGGCGGGAAGAATATAGTTCTCAGCTTCGACCATTTTCCCGTTCACGCTTACCAAACCTCTCCAAGCAGCTTGGGCCTGGCGGATAAATTCGCCGTCAGGGCGGATGGCAATAGCTTGAACGTCATCGGCGCGGCGGTTACGGATAGCGGCATAATCAAACTTCAGCTTGAGGAAGAGATAAAACTGGGACAAATAATCGATGTCGCGTATAAACCAATTATCTCAACGGACACTGACGGAATAGGATTTCCATTCAGAAGAACGTTGCTGAGGTCTCTTAAAAATATTTGTTAACTCCTTGTCTTTACCAACCGCCTATACATGCGTATGTGATCTTCTTATTAATTACGTATAAATGCCTATTTACATGAATACCTCACTTGGTGTTAATATGTTACGTTCGATGATATTGCCCGGTGAGTTTTCTGTCGTCGGAGGATTAGTACCCACATTTCGCAGTTGTTATTTTGGCCGTATTATTTTCGTGAAGAGGTCTTGAGAGTATCCACAAATGTAAACTTGCTCGTCGAAGCCGGACCAGCGAATCATTTTCACTACATCCT
>JAISLO010000170.1 GCA_031290815.1 Synergistaceae bacterium
CGGCGATCTTGGCAGCTCCTTCAAGACGCTGAATTACACGGTCAACGAATTGATTGCGGGAGGCTTCCCGGCCTCGGCCAAGATAGGGCTCTGGGCGATCATCGTCACTATGGCCCTTGGGGTCCCATTGGGTATCACAGCGGCCATCAGGCGGGGAGGATGGATGGACTGGTTTTCCATGATATTGGCGACCGTCGGGGTTTCGGTCCCGATCTTTATAGTGGCAATGCTGCTGATGTATATTCTTTGCATGAAACTTCGGCTTTTGCCGATTTACGGATATGGCACCGCCAAACATATGGTAATCCCGGTGATATGTCTGGCGCTCACGCCCATAGCATACGTCACGAGGCTCACGCGTTCCAGCATGATGGAGGTCCTGCGTCAGGATTATATGCTTTGCGCGCGCGCCAGAGGCGTCCCGGAGTTCACAGTAATAGTGAAGCATGGCGTGAGAAATTCGATCCTGCCGGTCATCGCTTATCTCGGCCCGCTCATTGCCGTGCTCCTGACGGGAGGCTTCGTAGTAGAAAAACTTTTCATGATCCCGGGAATGGGCCGTTATTTTGTCTCGGCCGTTTCCGACAGGGATTATTCTCTGATATTGGGACTCACTATATTTTACGGCGCGTTTATGATGCTCTGTACTCTGATCGCTGATATGGCGTACGCTGTAATCGATCCCCGCGTAAAATTTACGAAGTGAGCGCGATATCATGAAAAAAATCGACATGTTTCCCGAACAGCCGCAGCCCGAATATTTGTCCGGAGATGGAGCGAACGATCTGCCGGATGATCTTTTCGACGCGCTCCCGGAGGGCGAAAAACAGTCGGATATCATCAACCGCCCCAGCATTTCATATTGGGCCAACGTTTATTCCAAATTGAAGGCAGATCCGCTTGCCATCGCGGGATTTGTCATAATAGCGATGATGACGCTGCTCGCCGTTTTTGGTCCAATAGCGCGCCCTTACTCCTACGACGAGCAGAATTATTCCGTCATCAATCAGCCTCCAGGTCCGGAACACTGGTTCGGCACGGACAAGTTCGGGCGCGACCTTTTTGTCCGCGTGGCTTACGGGGCGAGGATAAGCCTTACGGTAGGGCTGGTTGCCGCTGCCGTTAACATGGTCATAGGCGTTTTTTACGGAGGGGCGGCCGGATATTTCGGAGGCGCCGCCGACATGGTGATGATGCGGTTTGTAGACATCATGTCCGCCGTGCCGTCGCTTTTGTACATCATATTGGTCATGGTTACCCTGGGCGCTAACGTTCGCAGCATATTGCTCGCCATGTGCCTGTTTTACTGGCTTGACACCGCCCGGATAGTGAGGGCTCAGATACTATCCATCAAGAACCAGGATTTCGTGATGGCCGCCAGAGTCATTGGGGAGTCCGACTTTAAAATATTGACGCGGCATTTGATCCCCAACAGCATAGGGCCAATCATCGTAGCGGTGACGTTTCTCATTCCTCAGGCCATTTTCTATGAAGCGTTTCTCAGTTTCATAGGCATCGGGATCTCAGTTCCAGTGGCGAGCTGGGGAACTCTGGCCAACGACTCCCTCTCGAATATGAGCATGTACCCCCATCTAATGATCTTCCCGGCGACAGCGATAAGCTTGACTATCTTCGCCTTCAATTTTATTGGAGACGGATTGCGTGACGCGCTCGACCCAAGACTTAAAAAGTAAAGGACCCTCAAGCGGCCATGAGCGACGAACAGTTGCTGGACGTTAAGAACCTGAGGACGAGTTTCCTGACCTCCGGCGGGGTCGTCTCCGCTGTTCGCGGAATCAGCTTCTCCGTGGGACACGGTGAATTCATCGGCATAGTCGGAGAGTCGGGCTGCGGAAAGAGCGTGACGATGCTTTCCATTATGCGGCTGCTTGCCGGAAACGCCTCTGTCAAGGCGGATTCGCTCTTCTTTGATGGGAGGGATCTTTTAAAACTGAGCTCCAAAGAAATCCGCAAAATACACGGCAGCGATATAGGCATGATTTTTCAGGATCCGATGACAAGCCTTGATCCGCTCTATACTATAGGGGATCAGATCATGGAGCCGCTGAAAATCCATAAAAAAATGACAAGACGCGAGGCTCGGCGCAAGGCGGCGGAAATGCTCGACATGGTTGGAATTTCGAGCCCCGGGCAAAGGCTTGATCAATATCCGCACGAGTTCTCCGGCGGCATGCGCCAGAGAGCCATGATCGCGATCGCCATGTGCTGCGACCCGAAACTTCTGATAGCGGACGAGCCCACGACCGCTCTGGACGTCACGATACAGGCCCAAATACTGGAACTCATGATGGAGATGAAGAAAAAATTCTCCACGGCTACGGCGCTCATTACTCACGATCTCGGAGTCATCGCGTCATCATGCTCCAGGGTCGTGGTCATGTATGGCGGGCTCATCATGGAAATCGGACTTTCAGAGGATATCTTCTATCGTCCTCTTCATCCTTATACCAATGGTCTGCTCAACTCCATAACAAGAGCGGGAGGCAAAGAGAGAGGAAAGCTCATTCCCATCCCTGGGAGTCCTCCAGATCTCATGAATCCGCCGGTTGGATGTCCGTTTACCGCGAGGTGCGAATACGCCATGAGAATTTGCGCGGAGGCTCGCCCCTCCTCGACTTATGTAAGTGAAAACCACAGCGCCGCATGCTGGCTCCTGCACGCGAAGGCATCCGGCATGAGAAGCGGGATTGCTCGTCATGGGCGATAACGGCGAATTCCTGTTAAAGGCGGAGAATTTGAACATGTTCTTCGAGATTGGGGCAGCTTCCCTTTTTTCCAAAGAGAAGCGCCTGTTGAAGGCAGTGAACGACGTCTCGTTTTCCATAGGCAGAGGGGAGACCTTTGGACTTGTCGGAGAGTCAGGCTGCGGAAAGACCACGGTCGGGCGGACTATAGCGAAGCTCTACAGGGCAACGGGCGGAAGGATCATCTTCGACGGTTCCGATATAACAAAGATGACCGACAAAGAATTCTTCCCTTATCGCCGCAGGATACAGATGATTTTCCAAGATCCTTATACCTCGCTCGACCCAAGGCAGCCGGTCAGCGAGATTATCGGCACGCCTCTCTCCGTCCATGGGCTGGTTTCCAACAGAGCGGAGCGGGATGAGCGGATCAAGGAGCTGATTCACATGGTCGGTCTGAAGGAAGATCACATCAACAGATATCCGCATGAGTTTTCGGGCGGACAGCGGCAAAGAATAGGCATAGCCAGGGCGCTTGCGCTCATGCCGGAGTTCATAGTCTGCGATGAGCCGATATCCGCGCTTGATGTATCGATTCAAGCGCAGATCATAAATATTCTGTCTGAGTTTCAAGAGAGATTCAAACTGACATATCTTTTTATTTCGCACGACTTATCGATGGTGCGGCATATCTCGCACAGAGTAGGCGTCATGTATCTCGGCAATTTGGTGGAGACTGCCGAGGTAAACGAGCTTTTCGGAAACATGATTCACCCTTACACTCAATCGTTGATGTCCTCCGTTTTGATAGCCGACCCAGCGGCGGCGAAAAGACAGAGTCGCATCATCCTGGAGGGAGATGTCCCGTCTCCGCTGAACCCGCCGTCAGGGTGCCATTTCCGGACGAGATGCCGCTGCGCCTCCGATATCTGTTCATGCGTAACGCCTGAGTTGACGGACGTCGGCTCAGGGCATATGGTCGCGTGTCACAACGCTGATTGAACGCGGTATGATTCGTCCATTGATGCCAATTTAAAATCAAAGACCCAAAGGGTAAAACGTTAAAACCCGTTTGGGCAATCGCTCAGCCACATCATAAACAGCCCGTTGATAGCGAATTGGTATGACCTCACAGCGAGCCGCCTGTTATTTCTCCAGCCAGTAGTTAATGAAGCTGCCTCCGTTCTTGAGATAGGAACGCTGAGGAGCGGCGCCGCCTCTCGCGGAAGCGACTTCTATGATATACTGGTCTCCGGTTCGCTTGAGGAACCCCTTGGAGATGAGGTCGTCCAGGTTGTTGTCGCTGGACAGTTTATCAATCGTCGCCAGCAGTTTCTCCTTCCCGTCATGTTTTACGTGGGTCAGCCCGACGATCTTAGCCCCCTTTACAGTGAGGTACTTTTCCTTTTTGCCGCCTATGTTCCATTTGCCCTCGCCGCTCGTCAGGCCGACCATGTACAGCCGGCTGTCTCCGTTTACATTTCTCTCCAGCTCGCACAGGCTCGAATCGTTTATTATGACCTTCTCCTGGATGAACGTCGGGATGAAGAGATTGTCCGCTATGATGTAGGGCGTTGCCGAGACGTACTCCCGGAAGTTATTCTGCTTGTCCTCCATAAGAGGAATATACCAGCCCTTATATCCTTCCGACGGCTTCAGCGACAAGCTGGGATCGTTCATGCTCGCCGAACTCAAGGCCAGTTGTTTGAGTCCGCCGGCGTCATTCCTGTAAAAGGCCCCCTGCCCGTCCTTGTACGAAAACGAGAATATCAACTGGCTTTTATTTTTGATTACGCCTGTGGTGAGAGTCGGCGTTTTTCTCGTCAGCACATCCGACGTTCCGCCTGCCAGCCAGATGGCGGAGGTCGCTTTCTCCCTCGCTATCGCCATTCCATATGGGATGGAGTAATTGTCCGGTTTCAAGACGTTGTCCGTCTGCAGCGACGCTATCGGTTCGATGCTCCAGTCATTCACTGGCAGCGGAGTGACGGCGTTATTGCCGCTGGCGTCCCGATCCTCGAGCTTTACCATGAATATATTTCCCCTGTTGTCCGCCGCGAAGACCCGCCCGGCCAGATATTTGCTCGTGTCGGAACGATAAAGCGCGGGCTCGGAGGTCATCATGCCCATTCGTGGCGTCGAGCCGACCAGGGCATCCCCCGAGAAATTATTGCCGGCTGGGATGGAACCGCTGTCGAAGGCCTTTATCACGCTTCCGTTCGCCGGGTTGATAAAAAGCAGAGTCGCGCCCTCCCCACCGTTTTTGGCTGCGTCGTAGTCATATCGCACGCCGCCGGAGAGGGCGATAAAGGATATCTGCTCATTTGCCGCCAACCCGCCAGTAATTCCCATGTGGGGGGCAGGGCTATTGTATCCCAGCTTGCGGTAAGGGGTCTCGTCGGCGCTCACCGAGCCCCACCCTGACTCCTTATACCCGTCGTCCGCCGCCGACATGGACAGCAGCTTGCCGGCTTCAGACAGGTTTTCCCTGTACCATGCGAACTTCGGCGCTTTGGGCGACGTGACATCCATCGCGTACAGTCCGCTGCCGCCTCTGCCGAGGGTCCCTATCAGATATGTGCGCCAGCTTCCAGGAGCGCCGTCGCGGTTTATGTCGAAACGTCCGGTCATGAGCGGGCCGTCCAGCAAGTAGGCCGGGTTCGATCTCACGCTCTCAGCGTCCGCGTTAATCCATCTTAGTTTCCCTTCCGACACGGTAGTCTTGAGCGTCGCCAGCTTCCATGGGACCAGCACAGGCGGCGGCAGAATGGCCATCTCCTCGTCTCCGTCTCTTGGATTTATGGCGTGCAGTATGCCGTCGTTAGTCTGAGCGTAGAGTCTGACGTCGTTCGACCTCGTGTCTTTTGATATAGACTTCGCCCATGCCTCATACCCAGGCGGAGGTGTGGCATCGAAGGAGACAGGGGGAAAATCTGCGAAGACGATGCCTGTCCGCCCAAAGTCCGTCAGCATATTCGAACGCGGTAATTTCTTTCCCTGCCCTGAGGAATTGTAGGAGTAGTCGTAGCCTTGGAACCAATAATAGAACGCCTTGTCCATGGGAACGCTTCCGAAAGCGCCGTTTGGCAGGTTGGCAGCGTCAATCCGCGAGTCCGACATGCCAGTCAGCTCCTTGAACTTCGGATCCCCAGCCTTCAGCGTGACGAATTTTCTCGCGCTGCCCTTGTTTCCCCAATATACGACGTTTCTCCACGTTGGGTTGTTAAGGTTCAGGTCTGTGCTCCTTTTTTCGATCAGCTTTTTCTCGAACCTCCATTTCTCTGTCAGTTCTATGTCCTCGTTTTTGTCAAATGAGACAGCGTAGCGGGTCAGAGTGGCGTCCCACTGATCGCCCTGAATTATCCTGTAGGTGTTCGAGAACAGGTTGAGGGACAACTCGTCTCCCTCCGCGCCGGACGCCGCCTCCATCGAGCCGTGTCCCGGCTGCTGCACCTGGCTCTCTTTGATAGCGGTCAGAGCCGCCTCGACCTGTTCGAACAGGGTCTGCGCGTCGTCGGCGAAGTACGCCGTCACTCCGCTCGATTCGTCGTCAGGGTCGTAACCGCGCCCGGCTCTGGCCATTCTGTTGAGGTTGTTCCTCATATCGATGACGTTATTTCTCATGGCCTCGTAGGATGGATCGCTGTCGTCCAGTTTGTCAGGGTCTGCGACTATCCCCACCACCATCGTCCTTATTGGGTGATCGAGGTCGATGCGCCTTGCCTGGCCTCTTTTGCCGTCGTTGTCCTCCGACCGAGCCGTCACCTGCTCGTATTCAGCGTAAATGACGCTTCCCTTCATGGGATTGTCGCCGCCGCCCCTCGCGTCCTTGCTCGTCAGTTTGTTCGTGGCGTCGTAGAGGCCCTTTATGGCGTCGGCGACCGTATATCTGCGATCAGTGCCGGCTTTCGGCTCGATCTCCTGGCCGGACGTTATCAGGATCACCCAGTTGTCCTCGCAGGAGTTCCTTATAGGGTACGATATGTCCGCCAAGTCCGTATTGGCAGTCCCATCCGCCTTCGAAGGAGAGAAGAAGTCGAGGACTGAGCCGGCTATCTCGCCGGAGCCCTTGTTGAACCTGCCCAAGGTGTCCAGTTCGTCATTTTCGAACTCGGAGCTCCCGGGGAATGTGTTAGCGGCGTAATCGACGTTGCCGTCCTTACTATAGTGCCATACGCGGCGGATCGAAGAGCCGCTTAAAGAGGTACCGGCGCTCAAGTATTCCTTGTGTGACAAGAGATTCCCCTCGCTGACGCCCCTCGGATCGGGGTATATGGCCATCGGCAGCGTGCCTATCCCCGCGATCCCGATCTCAGGGTCCTTGTAGTAGTGATACTGCCCGTCCCTGTTCGAGCAGGAGATGTCGCCGAATCCGTCGATCCACTGTCTGAACCTGTCGGCGTGGCTCATCACCGGTTTGCCGGCGTAATCCCACTTGGCGTCGTAATCCTGGATCGGCAGCCAGAGTGACCCTCTGTTGAGCAGTGACCATACTAAGTACGAGCTGTTCCTGATGCTGGCGGTATCCCCGTTCTTGATGCTGGACCAGAGCGTCTCAAGCGTCTGATGGCCCCACATCGGCACGAATTGGGCGTGCAGTGTGGAGTAGACCCTT
>JAISLO010000171.1 GCA_031290815.1 Synergistaceae bacterium
GTCGATTCTCTTGAGAAGATGAGGATCCGTTACTTGGAGATCGAGATCCCTGAAGGGACAAACGACGAGGATGTCATGCTGCGAGTCAACGAGCTCGACCCATCCGTCACCATAATAGACAACGCCGTTACCAAGAGCGCGATGGTAGTGATGGACGATATCTTCAACAACGTCACTATCAATGAAAAATACAGTATCCCCAAGGACGACATCGAAGAGCTGGGGAAGACCCTCTCCAACGAGGTTATGAACATCTCTCAGATCGCGATGGGGCTGATGTCGTCCGACAGCGATTCTTACATGCAGAGCCACGCTCTGAACGTATCCTTGCTGGCGGGACATATAGCCAAGAAGCTGGCCGAGGTCAAAAAGGCCCCCGAGTCGATCATTGAGAAAGCGACGCTCGCCGGGCTTCTGTTCGACATAGGAAAGACCACCATACCTAAGGAAGTGCTGAACAAAAGAGGATCGCTCAATGCGAGAGAGATGGAAATAATGAAGGGCCATATAAACGCAAGCATCTCCATGTGCAAGGAGTCGGGTATAATGGACAAGGATGTCCTGGACGGCATCGCGACACATCACGAGAAGTATGACGGCTCAGGTTACCCCAAGGGGCTTGTCGGTCCCCAGATACCCCTCATCGGCCGAATCCTCGCCGTGGCCGATACGTTCGACGCCATGACGTCTTCCAGGGTTTACAAGGCCGCGGTATCCTCCAAGCTGTCGTTCAACTTCATAATGAGCGCGAACGAAACCTCGTTCGACCCGGACATCTGCAAAATCTTCATAGCTGGTATGGGGGTATATCCCCCAGGGAGCGTCGTCGAGCTGTCCAACGGCGAGATTGCCACCGTAGTCTCCATGTCGTCCGGCAATCTGCTGCAGCCAAAGGTTGCCGTAAACGCAAACGGAGAGTCCAGGACAATAGATCTGGCCGCCGAAAAACTGTTCATAAGGCGCTCGATAGAAGACGAATCTGTTGGGAAGGACGCTTCATTAGAAAAACGCGCTGATAGCGAAGTAGATCTCCGCTGGCATTCCTAGCGTCCCCCTGAGGCATGGCCTGAGAATTATCATCTGGCCATGCCTTCGGGGTTTTCTTGTGTCCCGCCAGTACGCAGTGAATACGCGCAATCTCATCCCGGCTTCGAGAGACAAAAATGCGATCTTTGCCGATGCACGGGCGTAACTACCAGGCCGCCACGCACCCGTCTGTCCTTGGCTCAGTGGCGCCTGCGAGGGTTCCGTGCTCGGTGCGGACGATGATCTCTCCCCGGCCGAACGTCGTGGAGCTTCCGATTATCTCGATCTCGTGTCCCCTTGATGCCAGCTCCTCCGCGATATGATTTGGCACGCCGTGCTCGACCTCGACAGTACGTCCGCCCGTCCACTGCCAGCGCGGGGCGTCCAGCGCCTCCTGGGGGTTCATCCCGAAGTCGAGCATGTTCGTCAGCACCTGCACATGTCCCTGAGGCTGCATAAATCCGCCCATCACCCCGAACGGGCCTACGGCATCCCCATCCTTTGTGAGGAATCCTGGGATGATGGTGTGATACGGCTTCTTGGAAGGCCCGAGGCAGTTCGGCGAGCCGGGGTCGAGGTTGAAGTTGCTCCCGCGATTGTGCAGCGCTATTCCTGTTCCCGGCACGACGAGCGCTGAACCGAAGCCCATGTAATTGCTCTGGATCATCGAGACCATATTGCCGCAGCCGTCGGCAGTGCATAAATAGACGGTGCCTCCCTCCTGGGGATTTCCTGGCGTCGGGTCTGCGGCCTCGTCTCCGATCGCGGAGCGGCGCAGAGCAGCGTAGCGTTCCGAGAGCAGTTCGTCCGGCGTCAGTTCCATGAAGCGCGGATCAGCTACGTAGCGCATGACGTCCACGAAGGCGAGTTTCATGGACTCTATCAGCCTGTGATAGGTCAGACCGTATTCACGTGAGCCGGAGAAGTCCCAGCCGCTTAGGATGTTGAGCGCCATGAGGGCGCTTATTCCATGCCCGTTCGGAGGTATCTCCCACACGTCATATCCCCTGTAGTTTACCGATATCAGATCGACCCACTCGGGATGATACGCCGCGAGGTCGTCTCCTGACAGCCATGCGCCGTGTTTTTTGGCGAATTCGTCGATCCTCTCCGCGAGGATTCCTCTGTAAAATGCCTCCGCGCCGCTCTCGGCTATCGCTGTCAGGCTCTCCGAATGTCCCGCGGACCTCCAGATCTCGCCGGGGAGTGGCGCCCTGCCCTCAGG
Source organism: Synergistaceae bacterium (assembly GCA_031290815.1). GTDB lineage: Bacteria > Synergistota > Synergistia > Synergistales > Synergistaceae > JAIRWR01. The sequence continues at coordinate 2,252 of JAISLO010000171.1, forward strand.
GCAGAACGTCTCAAACCACGGTTTGAACTCATCCCCCGCGCAATCGGCCGAGTATTTTTTGCAGGCCTCGGCCCAGAGCTTTGCGGTGTTTGGGGAGACGGGGAATCCCTCGGAAGCGTAGGCAATCGCTGGTCGCATGACCTCGGTCAGAGGGAGCGCGCCGAATTTCTTGGACAGTTCGGCCCACGCGGACGGCGCGCCCGGAACTGTGACAGGGTACCAGCCGAGATTTGGAACGCTTCTGTGCCCGGCGGAGATCAACGATGAGGCGTCGGCCGACGCGGGAGAGACGCCGCTAGCATTCAGACCGTGAAGCCTGCCGCCCGACCAGACGATGGCAAACGAGTCCCCTCCTATGCCGTTGGAGGTCGGTTCAACGACGGTGAGGCACGCTGCCGCGGCAATTGCGGCATCCACGGCATTGCCGCCGCGCTTTAGAATATCGAGGCCGGCTTGGGCGGCGAGCGGCTGGCCTGTGGCCACCATTCCCCTCGACCCGAACACCACGGAGCGCCTCGACGGGTACCTGTAGTTCAAGGAATTGAAGTTCATGTTCGTACCTCCTATACATCTTAGATCTTGTGACAAGCCGTTACCTTTACATTTGACAGCTATGCCGTCTCCATGATCTCCTCCTCGCGGCAGCAGGGATACTCGCACGCAAATCCGCAGCTCGGCGAGAGCTTGCGCGGTACAGGTATTATCCTCACGCCGGGGCCCATTTTCAAGCATGATTTCTCAAATTTCAACGACATGTATGTCGTCTCGAAAGTCGCGATGCAACGCAAAAAAAATGCCTCCCGGTGCTATAATTGGATTGCGCTTCGAGCGGCGCGTTTCGGCCCGACAGCCATTGACGCGCCTGGCGGTAATTATAGTTGGACATCGCGGATAAAAGGAAGTACAATGAAAATGTCAGCGTATTCTGTCGGCTTGGACCTGACAGATAGGTAATTTTACCAATGTCCTACAATTAAGAGGAGGTCTTTGTAATATGCACGCGTTAAAAAGAGTGTCATTTCTTTGTTCTGCCGTGTTCTTTCTCACCGTTCTTCTGGCCGGGGGCGCAATGGCAG
>JAISLO010000172.1 GCA_031290815.1 Synergistaceae bacterium
GCCCTACCTTCGAGCTAATCAAGGGCCAGGAGACATTTCTGGAGCAGTCCAGGCGGAAGACGCCGGCTCCGCCGCTCACTCGCGCCGGTCTGGTCGGACTCGACGGGCGCTACCTCAACAACGCCCCGCAGTGCACAGGTTGGATGGACTTGACCAAAAACGGGGGGTCCGGCTCGTTCTACATCCTCTGGAGCGGGCTTTACAAGCTGACAACCGCCGCCGCGATCCCATATTACACCGGACAGTACGCCCCCTCTGAGGCCAACGGTTATTCGAAGCGCGGTTTCGCGATCGTCACCATCGGCGCCGGGCTGGAGGACTTCCAGAGCCCCGCCATGAGGACCGGGGAGACTCTCAGGAGCGTCGTCGAGAACAACCTCTTGGACACGTTCATGCAGCTAGTCATAACGACCGTAATTTTAATCGTCGCGGTCGTCTTCGTGGCCATCTGGACCGCGTCTTTCCTGACGAACAACATCAAGAGGCTCATAAACGGCATATCTCGTTTCAGGGCTGGGGAGAGACAATTCCGATTCAATTCCGAGGCGAAGGATGAGTTCGGCACCCTGACAAATTCCTTCGACGAAATGGCCGACAGCATAGTAAACAGCGTGAACAGCCCGCTCTGCATCACCGATATGAATCTTAAAATCATATACATGAACGATTACGGGCTCGAGTATATGAACGGCAAGACTCTCTCAGATGTAGTAGGAATGCCTTACGGCGACGCCAGCATCTACCCCTTCGGCTCGAAATTCTGCCCCATATCGGCGCTTGGGGACGGGCGCGAGGCCGACGTCTACTATCTGGAGGGAAGAAAACTGTATCTCAAGGGCGTCGCGAACTACCTCCTCGATAAGGAAGGCAAAAAAATCGGGTATATCATCGTTACGAATAACGTGACCGAAATCCAGCAGGCAAGAGAGAAGGCAGAGCAAGCCAGCCGCGCGAAGAGCGATTTTCTCTCGAACATGAGCCATGAGATGAGGACTCCGATGAACGCCATAATCGGCATGACATCCATCGGGAAATCGGCGGCGGATATCAAGAAAAAGGACTACGCGTTCGGGAAGATCGAGGACGCATCCGTACATCTGCTTGGCGTTATCAACGACATCCTCGACATGTCCAAGATCGAGGCGAACAAGTTCCAGATCTCACCCACCGAGTTCAGCTTCGAGAAAATGCTCCAGAAGGTGGTCAACGTCATCAACTTCCGGGTGGACGAGAAGCGGCAGGATCTGAGCGTCCTCCTCGACAAGGACATCCCCCACACTCTGATCGGAGACGATCAGCGCCTGGCGCAGGTCATCGCGAATCTCCTGTCCAACGCCGTGAAATTCACCCCGGAGGGAGGATCCATACGCCTCGACACGCGCATGTTGAAGGAGGAAAAAGGCATCTTCACAATACAGGTCGAGGTGACCGACACAGGAATAGGTATCAGCCCGGAACAGCAGTCGAGGCTGTTCACATCGTTCGAACAGGCGGAGAGCAGCACGTCGCGCAAATTCGGCGGCACCGGGCTTGGCCTCGCCATATCAAAGCGCATCATCGAGATAATGGGCGGTAAAATATGGGTGAAATCAGAGCTCGGAAAGGGTTCGTCGTTTATCTTCACGATCGAGATGCAGCGAGGTTCCGAAGAACAGGCCTGCTTCCTGCATCCGAGCGTAAATTGGGATAATATCCGCATCCTGGCGGTGGACGACGCCCCGGAGACCCGAAGTTACTTCAAGGATATCGCGATGCGGATAGGAATTGTCTGCGACACCGCCGACGGAGGAGAGGAAGCTCTGAGCCTCATAGAGCGGAAGGGTCCTTACGACATATACTTCATCGACTGGAAGATGCCAGGCATGGGCGGAGTGGAGCTTTCCCGCCGCATAAAGGAGGATGCCACGGACAAGCCGATAGTGGTCATGATCTCCGCTACCGAATGGAGCGTCATAGAGTCTGACGCCAAGGACGCCGGCGTCGATAAATTCCTTCTCAAGCCCCTGTTCCCGTCGGGCATAGTCGAGTGCATCAACAGTTGTTTCAGCGCCTCCGCGCTGACCTCTGCGGATGAGGGGAAGAAGGAAATAGATCGCTTCGATGGTCATCGTATCCTGTTGGTCGAGGACGTGGAGATCAACCGGGAGATCGTCCTCGATTTTCTCGCTCCCACCTTGATCTCAATCGACTGCGCCGAGAACGGGGTCGAGGCGGTGAGGATGTTCGCCGATACGCCCTGGAAATACGACATGATATTCATGGACATGCAAATGCCCGAGATGGACGGCCTGGAAGCCACGCGCCGCATACGCGCTCTGGACGTTCCCAACGCGGCGAAGGTGCCCATAGTCGCGATGACGGCCAACGTCTTCCGAGAGGACATAGAGAGGTGCGTCGAGGCCGGCATGAACGACCATGTGGGCAAGCCGCTGGACTTCGAGGAGGTCCGGATAAAACTGCGCAAATATCTGACAAAGAAAAAATGAATCTTCGGTTTTAGCCGAGGGCAAGTGCGGATCGTTCATT
>JAISLO010000173.1 GCA_031290815.1 Synergistaceae bacterium
ACGAATCTCCAGGCGGGACGAGGTCGCCACGATCGACGTGGACGTACTTCAATCAGAGGGCGGGACAAGCGATGACGTCGACCTCCTTTTCTCCGTCGAAAAACGGTCTCCTTACGAGATAGGACTGGACGGTTACACCACAAATTTCAGCACTCACAGGCGGATATCGGTCATGTTCAACGCCCGCGATATAGCGTCCGACGGGGACTCCGGCAACGTAGAGGCCCGATATGGGAACAACGAGTGGGGCGCGGCGCTGAGGTACTTCACCCCCATGTCAAACTACAGCCAGTGGGGATTTTCCATAAGCGCACGGCGAGACGACTTGTCGCCGGAGGGCTTCGATCCTTACCAGTTGGAACGGTTCTCAGCTCGGGCCCTGTATTACAGGGAGAGCAGCGACAGGAGGGTCGGATTCGGACTCGCGGCGGAGCGATCCGATTCAATGGGGCGGGACAGCGATGTGTGGGGCCCGTATCTGTACTTCAACAAGGACACGCTGGATGATCATCTGAACCCGACGAGCGGGTATTCCGTCAACAGCCAGGTATGGTGGAACACGGCCGATATATGGGTGACCCGCTCTGAGTTGTCGGCGTTCATCCCATTGTTCGGCAAAAATCATATCGTGCTCAACCTCGGTCTCGAGACAGGGGACATGAGTGACAGGGCATACAGGGCGCTGCTCGGCGACCAGGAGGAACTCTACAGCCTGGCGAGGCATCCGCTCGCGGGGGATCAGTCCGCTTGGGCGCGTTTGGGCTTTGGACGGAACTTTTATACGTCGTGGTGGGGTTCGATTCGCGGGGAGGTCTTCGCTACATACGGAACGGTCATGGAAAACTGGTCGAACATCGACGAGGCCTGGGAGGCCGGGCTTGCCCTGTCGGTTCCGGGACAGTTGTTCAACGGGAGCCTGGTGCTGATATACGACGACGGAGGAGAGTTCTCAGTGGGCTTTACCATAGGCATCCCCAGGTGGGCGCCCTCTCCGCTGCCGTAACTCGAGCCAAGATGATGATAATGAGGTGTATCCGTTAGTGTCTCTGGAGGATTTTGCCCTGAAGGGATTTGACGACGAGGGCGGCAGGTTTGATCTGGTCTCGCCGTGGCCGCTCTCCGGAGATCAGCCCGATGCGCTGGAGAAGCTGTTCACCGGCTTTGCCGGGCGCGAACGGGAATGCGTAAAACAGACGCTGCTCGGCGTCACCGGCAGCGGAAAAACGTTTACCATGGCGAATCTGATCGCCCGCCTCCAGAGGCCGTCGCTCGTGATGGCCCCAAACAAGACGCTTGCCGCGCAGCTTTACAGCGAGTTCAAGGACTTCTTCCCGAACAATGCCGTTCATTACTTCGTGAGCTATTACGACTACTATCAGCCCGAGGCGTATGTCCCGGCTCAGGACATATATATCGAAAAGGACGCGTCCATAAACGAAAGGATAGAAAAACTCCGGCTCGCCACGACAAAGGCGCTGATCGAAAGACGCGACATCGTGGTGGTGGCGAGCGTGTCATGTATATATGGCCTGGGCAAACGCAAGAACTATGAGGACGCGGTGTTCCGTTTTGCCGTCGGAGACGTGTGGAGGCGGAGGGACTTCGTCTTCAGGCTGCTGGACAACTATTACGAGCGCAACGACGCCGCGTTCGCGCCCGGAGTCTTCAGAGTGCGTGGCGACGTGCTGGAGCTGTATCCGTCATACAGCGACACGGCGCTGCGAATCTCGTTCTTCGACGACGAGATCGAGAGGATCGACGAGATCGACCCGGTGTCGGGCAAGAGCCTTCTCGTCAAGAGAACGGCGTCCATCTTCCCGGCAAAGCATTACGTGACGACGGACGACGCCATAGCGACCGCGAAGAAGATGATAGAGGCGGAATTGGAGGAGAGGGTCGCCGAGTTCGAGTCGGGGGGAAGACTTCTAGAGGCGCAGAGACTCGCGTCCCGCACGAAGTACGACCTGGAGATGCTGACCGAGGTCGGCTACTGCTCGGGCATAGAGAACTATTCCAGGTTCCTTGACGGACGTGAGCCGGGAGAGATGCCTGGAACGCTCATGGACTTCTTCCCGGACGATTTTCTGCTGTTCCTGGACGAGTCGCACATGACGGTGCCGCAGATCCGCGGGATGTACAACGGGGACAGGGCGAGGAAGGAAGTTCTGGTCGAGCACGGGTTCAGGCTGCCGTCCTGCCTCGACAACAGGCCGCTCAAGTGGGACGAGTTCGGTTCATTCATGAAAAACGTACTGTTCGTGTCCGCCACGCCGGGAGACTTCGAGATGGAGTGCTCGTCTCAGATTGTGGAACAGCTCATTCGTCCCACCGGCGTGCCGGATCCCAACGTCGAGGTGTATCCGGCGACCGGCCAGGTGGATCATCTTTTTTCCGAACTGAGGGACGTGGTATCGACGGGGGAGCGGGCCATCGTCACGACGTTGACGAAGCGGTCGGCTGAGGATCTGACGAATTACTACGCCGAACTCGGGCTGAAGGTTCAATACCTGCATTCAGAGATGGATACCTTCGAAAGGGCCGAGGTACTCCGCGACCTGAGGCTGGGAGTGTACTCCGTCATAATAGGGGTAAATTTGCTCCGCGAGGGAATCGACCTGCCCGAGGTTTCACTTGTGGCCATAACGGAGGCCGACAGGGAGGGGTATCTGCGCTCGTACAGGTCGCTCATACAAATGATAGGACGCGCCGCGAGAAACGAGGCGGGGCGCGTTATACTATATGCCGACAAGATGACCGGCAGCATAGACATGGCCATCCGAGAGACAATGCGCCGACGCGCGGCGCAAATAAAGTTCAACGAGGAGAACGGAATAACGCCACAGACGATCCGCAAGGCCGTGAAGGATCTGCTGCCCGCCGAGTTACTGGAGGGCGGCGACGACGACGGCAAGATTACGATAGCCGCGGATGGGGAAGAGACGCAAAATCCGGCGAGGTCCAAGCGGACCGTAAAAGACTTGGAGAGACGAATGTGGGAAGCGGTCGAACGGCTGGACTTCGAGCTGGCGGCCGAGATCAGAGACGCCATAAACAACATGAGGGCGTCAGGAGCGGGAAACGGAGGGCTATCCGGTGTCGGAATGGATAAGAATAAGCGGCGCTCGTCAGCACAATTTAAAAAATATAAACGTCGAGCTGCCAAAAAATAAACTCGTTCTGCTGACCGGACCTTCCGGCTCAGGGAAATCATCCCTGGCGTTCGACACCATATACGCCGAGGGACAGCGCAGATATGTGGAGTCGCTCTCGTCATACGCGAGACAGTTCCTCGGGATGCAGGACAAGCCGGACGTGGACGACATATCTGGCCTGTCCCCGGCTATATCGATAGAACAAAAGGGAACGAGCCACAATCCCAGGTCTACGGTCGGCACAGTCACGGAGATATACGACTATCTGAGGCTGCTCTACGGAAGGGCCGGAGTGCCTCACTGCCCATCCTGCGGCAAGCCTGTCTTCAAGTACAGCCTGGACGAGATAGTGGACATGATATACAGGGAATACGACGGCAGGCCGATAGAGATCATGTCGCCGCTTGTGCGCGGCAAAAAGGGCGAGTACAAGAACCTGCTGCTGCAGCTGCGCTCGCAGGGATATCTGCGGGCGAGGATCGACGGCGAAACCTATTGGCTGGAGGAGGATGTCCCGCTCGACAAGAGGAAACGGCACTCCATCGACGCTGTGATAGACCGTCTGAAGGTGAAGGCTGAGGGGCGCTCCAGGATTTCCGAGGCGGTCGAGGCGGCGCTCCGACTCTCGGACGGGTTCGTGTCGATCCGCTCGGATGGCGCGCGAGACCTCGAGCTGACCGAGAAGTATATCTGCCCCGACTGTCAGGTGAGCCTGCCGGAGATAGAGCCGAGGCTGTTCTCGTTCAACAATCCGTTCGGAGCCTGCCCGGAGTGCTCGGGGATCGGGGTTCATCAGCACTTCTCCCCGGAGCTCGCCGTCGTCGGCGGTCTGTCGCTCCTGGATGGTGCCTTTCTGCCGTGGCGGAGTTATAAATATATGATCGCGCGAGCTCAGATCATAGCGGACCGTCATGGATGGGATCTCAGCGCGCCGTTCGACTCACTGCCCGAGGCCGCGAGGAAGATTTTGCTCTACGGCTCCGACGAGAGGATAACGCTCACATTTGTCGACAAGTATGGCGAGAGCGAGTATCAAGGACGTTACGAAGGATTGATCCCCTGGCTGACTCGCCGTTTCGAAGAGACGGAATCCGAGAACTGGCGCGAGGACATGGTTCGATACAGAGTCGACGACGTCTGCGCCTCGTGCGGCGGCAGGAGGCTGAAGCGCGAGGCCCTGGCCGTCAAACTCGGCGGTTACAATATTTCTGAGCTCACCTCCATGCCGGTGGAGGACCTCATACCGATCCTCGAATCGCTGCCGCTTACGGATAACCAGCGGAGCATAGTGGGATTGCCGCTCATCGAGATTCAAAAGAGGCTGTCGTTCCTGTTGGACGTCGGGGCCGGATATCTCTCGCTCGACCGCCGAGCCGACACGCTCTCAGGCGGCGAGAGCCAGAGGATACGGCTCGCCACCCAGATAGGCTCCAAGCTGACCGGCGTGCTCTATGTGCTGGACGAACCTACCATCGGGCTGCACCCTAAGGATACGAACAGGCTTCTCGACACCTTATGCGCGATCCGGGACCTCGGAAACACGGTCATCGTAGTCGAGCACGACAGGGACGCGCTCAAGACAGCCGATTACGTGCTTGAGCTCGGCCCAGGCGCGGGGGATATCGGCGGCAATGTTGTGATCCAAGGCGAACCGGAGGTTATCGAGGCGTCGGATTCGCTCTCCGGAGCGTTTCTGAGGGGCGAGGTGACGGGAATAATGAAGCCCGAGAGCGGCAGGCGGCGTCCAAAGGGCTGGATAAATGTCACGGGATGCAAGCAGAACAACCTGAAGAACATAGACGTCTCCGTGCCGACGGGGGTGCTCGCGTCGATGTGCGGGTTGTCAGGGTCGGGCAAGAGCACCTTCCTGTACGAGATATTGTACAAGGGGCTCAGGATGAAGCTGGATCCCGAGTACAGGGACAGGGCGGGGAAGTATGATTCGATCTCCGGCACGGAGGGCCTCCGCAACGTCGTCCTCGTCGATCAGAGCCCGATAGGCCGGACTCCGAGGTCGAACCCGGCGACTTATACCGGCGTGTTCACCCCCATCCGCGAGTTCTTCGCCCAACTGCCGGAGTCGAAACTGAGGGGCTACACGCCCAGCAGGTTCAGCTTCAACGTAAAGGGCGGACGCTGCGAGGCATGCTCAGGCGACGGGGTCATCAAGGTCTCGATGCTGTTCATGCCTGACGTCTACGTAAAGTGCGACGTCTGCAGGGGAAGGCGCTATAACAGGGAGACGCTGGAGGTCACTCATAAGGGGCTCTCCATAGCGGACGTGCTCGACCTCACAGTGGACGAGGCCGTAGATCACTTCCGCGACATTCCTAGGATCGCGTCCAAGCTCGGTGTCATACAGGAGGCAGGGCTCGGCTACATAAAGCTGGGACAGAGGGCTACCACCCTGTCCGGCGGAGAGGCCCAGCGCGTGAAGCTGGCCACTGAGCTCGGAAAGAAGTTTCGCGGAAATGTCCTCTACCTACTGGACGAACCAACGACCGGCCTGCACTATACGGACGTGAAGAAGCTGCTGATATTGCTGCACAAGCTAGTCGACCAGGGCAACTCGGTCCTGCTGATAGAACACAACCTCGACGTATTGATGTCCTCCGACCACCTGATAGACCTCGGCCCAGAGGGTGGGGCCAGGGGGGGGAGGATAGTGGCTTTCGGTACGCCCGAGCAGGTCGCTGGGACAAAGGGATATACGGGCGCGTATCTCAAGGGGTATATCGAAGAGCTGAGGCGGAGCGAAGGCATTATTCGCGAATCCAAAGGACTTGGGAGGAGGAAGGCGGGGTGAGTAAAATCCGGGGGAGCTGGGGAAAACCCGACAATCGCCGCAGACCGGGAAAACCTGACAGGGGACGGCAGGGGGAATCAGCCGGCGGTGCTTCCGTAGCACGGCCCGCGGAGCGGAAATCCAAACAAGTTCACGGCCTCCGCGGCGGCTCGCCGGGGAACGGCAAACCGCAATCCCATGCCGACAGGCCGGAGGAACGTCACGAAGGCGGTACGCCGCACGACTATTGCTGGGGGAGGAACTCTGTGATATCCCTGCTCGAGACCGATCCGGCCCGCTGTATGAAGGTGATCGTGTCGAGGACGATGCAGAGGGGCGCGTCGGAGAAGATAATAAATCTCTGCCGAGCTTCAAATGTTCCGTATTCTTTTTGGGAATCCAGGGCCATGAATGGTATAATAGCGGGGGAAAGTCATCAAGGCGTTATTGCCACGGTATCGCCGAGCAGGCTGCTGACGCTGGAGGAAGCTGTCGGATCGATCCCTCAGCCGCCCGAGCGGGTGCTTGTTGTATTGCTTGATCATATACAGGATCCGCAAAACCTTGGCGCCGTGATAAGGAGCGCCGAAGCTGTCGGGGCGGTATTGGTCGCCATTCCACTGAGGCGCGCTTCTCTTCCGGCGGGGACTGTCGCGAAGACAAGCGCGGGCGCATCCGTGAGACTGCCGATTGCGGCTGTTGGCAATATAGCTTACGCTGTAAGGAGATTTCAGGAGGCGGGGCTTTGGGCAATCGGGTTGGATGCGGCCGCCGATGAGTCGATATATGAGGGCTCACTTCCGCCAAGGGTCTTGATGGTATTGGGCTCGGAGGATCGCGGCCTCGGCAGGACTACAGCGGCGGCGTGCGATGAACTGCTCCGAATACCGATAATCGGAGGAACCGGCAGTCTCAATGCCTCGGCCGCGTTGGCGGTCGGGATGTTTGAATGGGCAAGGGTCAATTGCAATGCAAGATTTTAGAAGGCTGATTTGAATGGTGGGGATATCAACCCGGATAACGCCGGCGTTCCAAAACCGTAGGATTTCGTTTTGGCGATCTGATCAGCGCTTCCTTAGTACGGCAGATATTTGCAGAAAAAAACAGCCGGATGGAGACGAAGAATATGGAATTAAATGAAACAAGAAGTTCCGTTCTCATCGTAGATGACACAGAGCTCAACGTTGATATTCTGGTCGATGCGCTGGGCGGCAGATATGACATCCAAGTCGCTTTCGACGGAGAATCGGCGCTTGCTATCGTAGCGGAGTCTCCGCCGGACATCATCCTGCTGGACGTGGTGATGCCCGGGATGAGCGGATATGATGTGTGCATAAAATTGAAATCGGACGAGGCGACCGCCGACATCCCGGTGATCTTTCTCACGGCGATGACGGACATAAACGACAAGGCGAGGGGCTTCGAGCTCGGTGCCGTCGATTACATGGTGAAGCCGTTCGCGATCCTCGAGGTTCAGGCCAGGCTGGACGTTCATCTCTCGCTCCTCAACGCAAAGAAGGAACTGAAGCAGCAGAACGAGATACTGGAGGTCAAGGTCAAGGAGCGCACGCAGGAGCTCGCCCTGACTCAAAGCGTAATAATAGAGGCGATGGCGAGCCTGGCGGAGACGAGGGACCAGGAGACGGGGGACCACGTCATGCGCACCCGTTTTTACGTGCAGCTGATGGCCATGAAACTTCAAAGACATCCAAGGTTTTCGTGGTATCTATCGAGGGCCGATCTGGATGATCTTGGGAAGGCGGCGACACTGCATGACATAGGCAAGGTCGGCGTTCCTGATCACATATTGCTGAAGCCCGGCAGGCTGACCAAGGAAGAATTTGAAGAGATAAAGAAACACACGATATACGGACACGCGACTTTAAGTAAGCTGGTGAAGCGTCTTCCCGGCAGGATGTTCCTGGAAATGGCCGACGTGATAGCGTGGACTCACCACGAGAAGTGGGATGGCGGAGG
>JAISLO010000174.1 GCA_031290815.1 Synergistaceae bacterium
GCTCAGGAGATCTATGAGAGCCTTGGATTGTGGGATGGCTTGAAATCGTCCGGCAAGGTCAGCTTTGCCAGCAACGTCAAGGAGGTCCTGACTCAGGTCGCCTCCGGCGCTGTGGACTGCGGAGTGGTATACAGCACAGACGCCGCCTCCGCACCAGACCAGGTCGAAATAGCCGCCGACGCGCCGGCCGGCAGCCACGCGCCAATCACCTATCCGGCGGCCATATTGAAGGCCGCGAGCGACAAGGCGGAGGCTCGGTCATTTGTCGATTTCCTGAAGGGCGAAGAGGCGTCTGACGTGTTGAGGCGCATGGGCTTCGCCATTCCCGAGAGATAAAAACGCCAGGGGAGACAACCGGCCAGTCCGGCCCTCCGGCCCAGATTTTCGTCATGGATTGGTTTCCGCTCTGGAATTCGATTCGAGTCGCCGGCATATCAACGGTCATAACTTTTTTCGCCGGTATATGCGCGGCGCATTACGTATCGAGGACGCCCAAGGTTGTAAAGGGCCTCCTCGACTGCGTTATCACGCTTCCCATGGTTCTGCCGCCGACGGTCGTGGGTTTTTTCCTGCTCAAAACGATAGGCCCGTTTGGACCGATAGGGTCGGCCGTGTTCAGCCTGTTCGGGTTCAAGATGACCATGACATGGTACTCCGCGGTGTTCGCCACTACCGTCGTATCGCTGCCTCTGATGTATCGCACCGCGCGAGGGACTTTCGAATCGTTCGACCAGACTCTGGTCCACTCGGGGCGGACTCTTGGCATGTCGGACACGTTCATCTTCTGGCGCGTCGTAATGCCGAACTGCCGGCAGGGGATACTCGCCGGGACAGTGCTCTCCTTCGCGCGCGCTCTTGGGGAATACGGGGCGACTACGATGGTGACCGGGTACATACCTGGGAGGACCGCCACCATATCGACCACGGTCTACCAACTTTGGAGAGAGGGAAACGACTCCGCCGCATATAAATGGGTGTGGATAAACTTGGCGATCTCTTTCATAGTGCTCGTCTCCGTAAACCTGCTGGAGAACAGCCGCAGCAGGCCCAGAAGAAGCGCGCCTGCGAATGCCGTCAGGAGTTGACCGGCGGCCATGCCGATTTACGCCAGAATCAAAAAAAACCTGGGGACGTTCCGGCTCGATGTCGAATTCGAGGCTGGAGACTGCGTGACCGGACTGCTCGGAGCGTCCGGGTGCGGCAAGAGCATGACGCTCGGGTGCATCGCCGGAATCGTCAAACCTGACGAGGGGCTCATCACGGTAAACGGCGCGGTCGTTTTTGACTCCGCTAATGGCATAAACCTGCCGCCTCAGAGAAGGCGAGTCGGCCTGCTCTTCCAGAGCTACGCGCTGTTTCCCAACATGACCGGCGAACAGAACATAAAATCAGTCCTCGCTCTCCGCGGCGGCTGGAACCTCCGCGAGCGGTTCGGATCTCTCGCGGAAAAATTTTACATCTCGGGACTGGAAAACCACTATCCCTCCAACCTCTCCGGAGGCCAGAAACAGCGGGTCGCGCTCGCACGCATAATGGCCAGCGACCCAGTCTCGTTGATGCTGGACGAACCGCTGTCGGCATTGGACAGCTATCTCAGATGGCAGATCGAGGGAGAGCTCATTCGAACCATCGAGGACTTCCCCGGCGCGACTCTCTACGTCTCCCACAATCGCGACGAGGTTTACAGGCTGTGCCGCGATGTCTGCGTGATGGACGAGGGAAGGGCGGAGCCGGTCCGAACCGTTAGGGAACTCTTCGAGTCCCCAGGCACGTTCGCGTCGTCACTGCTCTGCGGCTGCAAAAACTATTCGAGGGCGCGAAAGTCCGGGGACGACACAGTACAGGCCATCGACTGGAACGTCGAGCTCAAATGCGGCGCGGCTATCCCGGACGACATCGGCTATGTGGGGGTGAGAGCTCACCATGCGTCGCTCGCGGCAGACGCCGGGGACGAGAACGCATTCCGGTGCCGTGTGCTGCTCGTGATCCCCGACGTGTCCTCCGCGATAGTCAACGTGCTGCCGGATGGCGCATCTGAGGACGCCGATTTTTCAAAAATCCGCGTCGAGACGCCGAAGGATCTGGCGGAAGACATAAAGCGGGGCGACTCCGTGACTGTGACGGTGAAACCGGAGGCGGTCATGCTTCTGAGGCGGTGACGCTGCCGCCGCGATGCCCGATAACTTGTTGACTGAGCGCCGTTATGATATCATCGCTTTAATCGGCGTAGCACATCTTTTAGATATCGTCGGAGGATTGACTTGAATTGAATGACACGGTCGGCGCACACGCGGAAAATGTTCTCAAAAAAACGCTCAGGACGGCCGGCCTCAAAGTGACGCCGCTCAGAATCGAGGTGCTGGGCCGTCTTACGGACGCCGCGCGGCCACTGTCTCACTCGGAGATTCAGACTATGATGCCGGATATCGACAGGGTCACGCTATACAGAACCCTCTCCTCGTTCGTAGACGCCGATATAGCTCACCAGGTTCAAGGCCTGGATGGAATGTGGCGGTTCTGCGCTCACGCGAGGGACGAAAGCAGATGTCCTGGCAATCACCCGCACTTTCTGTGCTTGTCGTGCGGAACGATGGTATGCCTCACCGATCAGGTCATGCCGAGGATCAACGTTCCGGAGGGTTGTATCGTGAGCGGCAAGCAGTTGGTAGTCTACGGGAAATGCCAGAACTGCGCCGATGAAGAGCATGAGTGATAATTAAGGAAGAATCAGAAAGAGAAAAATTATGGATCGAGGCGCCGAGATATAGATGAAATTGACCGAAATAGTTCTTGAAGAGGCGGTAGGAATGCCTCTCGCTCACGACATGACTATGATAGACGCCAAGCTCGGAACTAAGTGCGCCCGCTTCAAAAGAGGACAGATAGTCACCACTGATGACCTGCCTGTCCTCAGGGCTATGGGCAGGGAGCACATCTCCATCCTCGAACTCGATTCGAACGAGGTGCATGAGGACGATGCTGCGAATGCCCTCTGCGAAGCGCTCATGGGAGAGAACTGCTCTGCGTCGCCCCCCTCGGAGGGACGCATTACGATAAGGGCGCTCTGCGACGGCCTGCTGGTCTACGATCCCTCAACGGTCCACAGGGTGAACGAGGATCCGGACTGGGTGCTCGCGACGATGGCGCCGTATAGACAGGTCAATGCGGGTCAGCCCCTGGCCGGTTTCAGGATAAGGCCGCTCGCCATTGAGCGGCATCGGGTGGAACGGGCTGTGTCCGCTGCCGGAAGGATTGACGTCAAGCGGTTCAAGCCTCTCAAGGCAGGTCTCCTGACCACGGGAAGGGAGATCTCGTCCGGGTTGGTCGCGGACGCGTTCGCCGATAAGTTCAGGCTGAAGATCGCCTCCTTCGGCGGGGTTTTTATTGGGCAGAGGTTTTCCGACGACGATCCGGCGCTGATATCGTCCGGCATAAGGTCCTTTGTCGAAGAAGGGGCGGACGTGGTCGTATGCACCGGCGGCATGAGCGTGGACGCGGACGACAGAACACCCGGCGCGATTCGCCTTGCGGCGTGGAGCGTCGCTTTTCAGGGCGTCCCAATCCTCCCAGGGGCCATGCTGATGATGGGAT